>CABSZR010000107.1 GCA_902482185.1 uncultured Collinsella sp.
ACGCATGTCACGGCGGCAGCCGGTGCCTTGCTTTCCGATGTCGCCGCGGCGGCAGCCGAGGCCGGCCTTACCGGCATGGAGCCCATCTCGGGCATCCCCGGATCGGTCGGCGGCGCCTGCTACATGAACGCCGGTGCCTACGGCGTCTGCATGGCCGATGTGCTGGAGTCCGTGCGCGTCTACAAACCCGCTCGCCAGCTCGACGACGGCACCCGCGGCAGCGGCAACATCATCGAGTTCGATGTCGACGAGCTCAACCTGGGCTATCGCAAGAGCCGCATCGCCGACGACGGCTTTATCGTTCTTTCTGCCACCTTCAACCTCGCACCGGGCAACGCCGCGATGATCAAGGCCGACATGAACGACTACCGCCAGCGCCGCGAGGACAAGCAGCCGCTCGACATGCCGAGTGCCGGCTCCACTTTCAAGCGCCCCGAGGGTTACTTTGCCGGCAAGCTCATCATGGATGCCGGACTGCGCGGCCATGCTGTCGGCGGCGCGCAGGTAAGCGAAAAGCACTGCGGCTTTATCGTCAACGCCGATCACGCCACCGCCGCCGACGTCGACGAACTCATCCGCCACATCCAGGCAACCGTCAAAGACCAATTCAACGTAGACCTAGAACCCGAAGTCCACCGAGTAGGCGAATTCTTATAAAAAAGAAGGCCCCGAAAGGGGCCTTCACTTTCTTTAATTCAGATAAACCAGTCGGGTGTGTCGCGCCCCGAACCCGAGAGGGCCGGGACAGTCCGAGAGGCATAAGGTTGATCGCGAGTTCCGCACGAGCCGGAGAGCACTTAATGTGCTCTCCGTGCGAGCAGGACTGTAGAGCAGGAAACCTTGTATACGCCCGCCCGCTCCCGAGGGACATCTCTCATGCAAAAACTGTCGCTGGGTAAAGTCCGAGGTCAGTGGCGTTTTATACCGAGAAATCCAAAAAAGTTGAAAATTCATTACAAATTTGCGTTGACTTTAGGTAACTAAAGTTTCATACTCCTTTTCAACCACTGGGGGATGTGAACACGCACGGATCGTTCGCATCATGATTGAAGAGGATTTCTTAGACATGTTCACGCATCAGCTAAACATTATCAGCGTAGTAATTATCTGATGCGGGTTAGCACATACAGCTAGCCCGTACGATAACGGGCGGCTGATGAAGATGAGGGCCGTCGAGCGCAACCGACGGCCCTCATTTTTTATGTCTGGGAAGTTCTTTTTAGAGGAGGAAATGTAATGAACGGAGTTTTGCTCATGGTTGTGGCCGCGGCGGTGCTCGCCTGCGGCTATCTGGGCTACGGCCGCTGGCTGGCCAACAAGTGGGGCGTTGACAAAGAGGCCCTCACGCCGGCCAAGCGCATGAAGGACGGCAACAGCTTCTCGCCCGTCTCCGCCTTCACCGCGTTCTCGCACCAGTTCAGCTCGATCTGCGGTGCTGGCCCTGTTACGGGTACGATCGTCGCCATGGCCTTTGGCTGGCTGCCCGTCGTGCTCTGGGTCCTCGTCGGCGGCATCTTCTTTGGCGCCGTCCACGACTTTGGTGCCCTGTACGCTTCGATGAAGAACAACGGCAAGTCGCTCGCTCAGCTCATCGAGAAGTACATCGGCAAGACCGGCCGTCGCCTGTTCCTGCTGTTCTGCTGGCTGTTCTGCATCATCGTCATCGCCGCTTTCACCGACATGGTCTGCAAGACGTTCATGTTCACCCCGGCCGTTGACGCTTCTGGTGCTGCTACCGGTGCCATCGACTTCACCAAGTCCTATGCCGCCGGCTGCGCTGGTACCATCTCCATCCTGTTCACCTTCGTCGCTATCGCCTTTGGTTGGGCCCAGAAGAAGTTCAACCTCACCGGCGCTGCCGAGTTCGTCACCGGCGTGGTCCTCATGGTTCTCATGTTCGCCGTCGGTATGCAGTTCCCGGTCTACCTGGATAAGTTCCAGTGGTTCGCCGTCGTCATGGTCTACCTGGTCTTCGCTGGCGCTATGCCCATCCAGATGCTCAAGACTCCGCGTGACTACCTCACTTCCATCATGATGATCGTCATGATCGTCTGCGCTGTCCTCGGTATCGTCGTCCTGGGCGCTAACGGCCAGGCCACCATCACCGCTCCGGTCTTCACCGGCTTCTCCGGTGCCTCCGGCATGATGTTCCCGGTCCTGTTCGTTTCCGTCGCTTGCGGTGCTCTCTCCGGTTTCCACAGCCTCGTTTCTTCTGGTACCTCCTCCAAGCAGGTCGAGAAGGAGCAGGACGCCGTCAAGGTCGGTTACGGCGCCATGATCGTCGAGTCCTTCGTCGGCATCCTTGCCATCATCGTCGCCGGCATCATGTTCTCCGACATGAACACCGCCGGTACCGGCGCCCTTAACGCCGGCGTCGCTTCCACCCCGTTCCAGATCTTTGCCGCTGGCATCTCCCGCGGTATGCAGGCCTTCGGTGTTGACGGCACGCTCGCAACCGTCTTCATGACCATGAACGTCTCCGCTCTGGCCCTGACCTCGCTCGACGCCGTCGCCCGCATCGCCCGCACTTCGTTTTCTGAGTTCTTTGCCCAGACCAACGACGCCCTGGCCATCGAGTCCAAGGCCGGCTACATGAAGGTCCTCGGCAACCCCTGGTTCGCCACGGTTGTCACCCTGCTTCCTGGTCTCGCCCTCGCTTTTGGTGGCTATGCCAACATCTGGCCGCTCTTTGGTGCTTCCAACCAGCTGCTCGGCGGTATGACAATGATCACCCTCGCCGTGTTCTGCAAGTGCACCGGCCGCAAGGGTTGGATGCTCTACGTGCCCGTCGTCTTCCTGCTCTGCTGCACCTTCACCTCGCTGGTCCAGAGCGCCATGGGCTGCATGACCGCCGTCCAGGCCTACGGCTTCTTCGGTACCATCCCGGCTACCGCCACCACGGCTGCCGTCTCCGTCGCCGCCACCAAGGGCCTGCAGCTCGTCTTTGCCGTCCTGCTGATGGTCCTGGGCCTCATCGTTGCCGTCAACTGCCTCAAGGAGTTCTTCGGCAAGGAGGCCGGCTCCATGCCCGACGAGGAGCCCGAGTGGTCCGAGATGGGCAAAGTCGAGTATGGCCGCGCCGCTGCCGCCGAGGCTCCCGCCGACGCCGAGGCTGCCAAGGCGTAATCGACCTGACGAGTTGAACGTCACATCTATACAACTCGATAAGACCGGGTCCGCGGCTGCGCGGGCTCGGTCTTTTTTCATGCAAAAGCGGGCGATGCCCGAGTGTTCTCGCAGATGTTTTGCGTGGATAAGGGCGCGCGTTGTACCATATAGACGTATATGTGTACATATGAAAGGGGCCCCGTGGCCAAGACGGTATATTCCGATAACCAAAATAATGTCGATGCCCTGGCTGAGCGTCTGAGCAGCCAGACATCGCTTTCTGCTGAGCGTGCCAAGCTGGTTGCCTACGACCTGCTCTGCCGTAAGGCACTCAAGATCAAGTCGAGCGCGCTGGCACAGATTTTTCGCTCCGTCGATAAGGAATGTGACACCAAGGCGATGCGCGATGAGCTTATCGCGGCAAATATCGTGACCAAGATCGAGGGTAGCGGCATTAACGGGCGCCCGGCGTTCTATACCATCAATGCCGAGATCCGCGATGCCCAGGAGCAGCCTGCCGAGTCCGTCGAGGATTTTGTCGTCGAGGATTCCGCTGACGTGCCTGCTGTGGAAGAAGCTGCTCCGCGTGAGCATGTCGATACCGATGAGTTGCTCGATGAGAACGTCGTGCGTGCCTTTACGGCCAAGGCAGGACGCGGCGGTTTTGGCGGGGGCGGCAAGCGCGATGCACAGCGCCGCGCCCAGCAGGAGCGCTTCCGTCGCGCCGTTGCTCGAAAGGGCGAGACGGATGCCGAGGCTGTTGAGACCGAGGTTGCTGCCGAGTCGCAGAAGCCCGCGAAGGAGCAAAAGCCTGTGGAGGCCCAAGAGCCCAAGCGTCGCCGCGGTGCTCACTTTAAGGCTGCAGCGCAGGATGCCGCGCGTGAGGTTGAAGAGTCTTCTGAGGTTGCAGACGATGTTGAGGAGTCTGCCAAGAAGGCTCCGGGTTCGTGTCGTCCCGGCCGCGGTTTTGCGGGACGTGCGTATCCCGTAAAGCGTCAGGAGAAGGGCGAGTCGGTTTCGACCACCCAGGACGAGAAGGCCGTTGAGCCGGTGGCTCGCGAGCAAAAGCCTGTTGAGCCGCAGCTTGAGGTTGATGCCGAGGCCAAGGGCCAGCAGCCTACTGATGAGCAGACGGAGCAGAGCGCGTCGAGCAAGCCTCGCCGCCGTCGCCATCGTGGAGGCCGCAGTTCCCATGCCGAGACTGCAACCGAGAAGACCACGCCGCAGAACGAGGATGCGAAGGCCGAGGTTTCTTCGGGGCAGCCTAAGCGCCAGTCAGCGAAGGAGAGCAAGTCCGATCGTCCGCAGAAGCAGGCGTCTATGCCGAAGCGCGAGCGCAATTCCCAAGGCGATTCTAAGCGCAAGTCTCAGAAGAAGCCGGAGTCTGCCGCAGTAGATACTGCTGCCCAGCAGCCCGAGTCGGCCGCCCACGGCGAGGTCTCGGCGTTTGCCCTTGCCCGCGTTTTAGGCAGGCAGCTGCTCAAGGTTGTCCCCACGCCTATGGCGCTCTCCAAGATCAAGGAGCAGCAGACACAGATCGTAAAGGTCGAGGGCAAGGACGGCAAAAAGGCTCCGCAGCGCACTCAGCACAACGAGATGTCCAACCGCAAGATTGCCGAGGAAATCGCAATCATCCAGGCTTGGATCGAGCAGAACCGAGGTGCCGATACGCCGGTTGCCTCGCGCCGCCAGCGTGCCTACCAGATCTTTAACGACGAGAAGGCTTTTGACGGCAAGCACGGTGAGCGCCTGATCAGGCGTATGACCGAAAAGGGCATCAGCATGCAGGCGATCAAGGTCGCCCCCAATCGCCCCGTGCACTTTACGGGCTTCTTTACGCTGGGCGCCGACAAGCCGTTCATTATGGTCGAGAACCTGGACACCTACGACGAGATCGTCAAGCTGCTGCGTGGCCGCAAGCACGCCAAGCTCTTTGGCATCAAGGTGGGCGGCGTGATTTTTGGCGGCGGCTGCAAAGCGAGCGTCTCGCACGCACTGGATGATTATCTGGCCGAGATTGGCTATCGCTTTAACTACGTCTACTACGTGGGCGATATCGATCGCGAGGGCGCGCGCATCGTCGAGCAGGCTCGCAATGCCAATGTGGTTGAGATTCGCCTGCATGCCGGCATGTACCGCGCCATGCTCGCCGAGCATAAGCGTCGCGTGAAGGCCGGCGGAGAGTGCGAGCCCGCGGCTGCCAACCAGGGTGTGCCGCAGAACCTGGCAGCGACGATCAAGGATCTGCCCATGGTTACGCGCGTGCAGTTCCGCAACGTGCTGCGCGAGGGCGGACGCATTCCGCAGGAGA
>CABSZR010000108.1 GCA_902482185.1 uncultured Collinsella sp.
CTTGTCCCGTGCCCGTGGTGACCGGCATTGGCCATGAGCCCGATACCTCGATTTGCGACATGGTGAGCGACCGTCGCGCCTCCACGCCTACGGCGGCGGCCGAATCGGTGGCGCCGGCTATGACGGAGTTGGCCGATGTGCTCGAGGCGCGCTATCAACGTCTGGGTGCTGCGATGGCATCGATGATTGGGTCGGCCCAGGTCGACCTGGAGATGCTCGATCAGCGCGGTCGCCGTGCCTGGGATACCTATACGGCTCGCTTGGGCGATGCGCTCGATGCGGCTGCGTGCCGCCCGTGCCTCAACGACCCAACGTTTATGGTTGAGCGTCGCGAGTCTGAGCTTGCCCTGACGGCCGATCGTTTGTCCGGCGCCATAACGCGTTCGGTTGGGGCATTCCGCTCCAACTTTGAGCGTCTGCCCGAGCGCTTGATCGCAAGCACCTCAGGACTCGATGGCAAGCGCCATGCGCTCACGCTCGCAAGCTCCCGCCTGGAGCATCAGGGGCGCACGATGCTCAACAAGCCAGCATCCGACCTGGGCCGTGCGGCAGCCTCGCTCGATGCCCTGTCGCCGCTCAAGGTGCTTGCCCGTGGTTATTCCATCGCGTACAGCGATGATGGGGTGGCCACGAGCGCCAAGACCTTTAAGCCCGGCGACGCCATCCGCGTGCGCATGGCAGACGGCAACGTGGCGGCAACGGTCGATACGGTCGAGTAGGCCGCGTTTCATAGCGATAAACCTTTAGGAAAGGAAACAGATATGGCAGAGAAGACCCCGGTCGAGCAGCTTACGTACAAGCAGGCTTCACAGGAGTTGGAGCTCATCATCCGCAGCTTGGAGTCGGGTGATATGGAGCTCGAGGAGTCGCTTGAGAGCTATACCCGCGGCGTCGAGCTCCTCAAGAGCCTGCGTACCCGCTTGTCCGATGCCGAGCAGAAG
This sequence comes from uncultured Collinsella sp., assembly GCA_902482185.1. Taxonomy (GTDB): domain Bacteria; phylum Actinomycetota; class Coriobacteriia; order Coriobacteriales; family Coriobacteriaceae; genus Collinsella. The sequence goes on from CABSZR010000108.1 coordinate 942, forward strand.
GTCTCGGTGCTCCTGAAGGACGTCGACGGCAACGACGTGCTCGCCGACGGCGAAGCCGCCAACACCGACGACAACCTTTCGTTCTAACCATCCCGACCAAATATAATTACCTTGGTCTGTGAGAAAGGAACCTACCATGTGTGATTGCATCTTCTGCAAAATTGCCAACCACGAGATCCCCTCGACCGTCGTCTACGAGGATGACCAGGTCATCGCGTTCGACGACCTCAATCCCCAGGCACCGGTCCACACGCTCGTGATCCCCAAGAAGCACTACAGTGACATCGCCGATAACGTGCCCGCCGAGACCATGGGCGCCATGGCCCACGCCATCCAGGAGGTCGCCAAGGCCAAGGGTCTGGAGGACGGTTTCCGCGTCATCTCCAACAAGGGCGTCAACGCCGGTCAGACCGTCATGCACTTCCACATGCACGTCCTCGGCGGCAAGAACCTGGGCGAGAACCTCATCTGAGGACGCACGGCCCGTCGCCTTGGCTGCCTTTGGAGTAACCTATGCAGTTTTCTCAACTCGAATACCTTCAAGCGGTAGCGAACTACGGCGGCGTGCGCAAAGCGGCTCGCGCCGTTCACGTGAGCCCACAGGCTGTCTCGTCGGCAATTAAGAAACTGGAGTCTGAGTATCAGATCGTTTTGCTCAATCGATCGGCGGGGGAGGCTGTTTTGTCTCCGGCGGGCAGAGAATTTGCGCGTCGTGCACGCGTGATCCTGGCACAAGTCGACGATCTCAAAAAGTACACCCAATCGGGGAACGGTGGCGTTTCGCCCGACGGCCACTTTCGTCTTTACGTCCCCTGTCTTCACGGGCGGGGGCGTCTTTTTTCCGAAAACTGGTACGACTCGTTTGAAAGCTCGCACCCTCAGATTCACCTTGATGTGTGGCATCAGCCAACGGCTACATGCTTTGAATCACTTGTGCTTGGCATTTCGGATGCGGCCATCTCATTTGAGGAACCAAGGGACAGTGTCCTTTCTTCGAAATACTTGGGTGAAAAGGAGCTCAAGGTTCTTTCGTGCCCAGCGGGTCATCAATCTGTGGGTGCTATGACCGTTCGTGAGTTACTGGGCGGCAGGTTAGCTGTTCCCATTAATTTGTCGCCCTGTCTCAATGCGATCAATCAATGCCCCGAAGCTCAGCTGGTTAATTTCCGCTTCCGCGACGTCGAATACGGAAACAGAGCGCAGGCTGAGTTTCTTCAAGCCGGGGGATTGATATTGGGTTTTTCTGGCTCTTCTCTCGCATCAGATGGGTCGGAAGTGAGCGAGTACTCTATTGAAGGTTCGCATGACGTAGCCTTGCCCATCTACTTTTGCTATCGACAAAATGCCTGGACCGATCGACACCAGACGGTATTTCTTCACCTATTGCGTCATCTTGCTTCGTGAGGCCATTTGGCCTCGTGTCGTCAAGTGAATGTTGACGCCTTGTAACACATGACTGACGGCTTTGCCCTCATGCTTTTCCAAGATTCCGATTTAGATTGTTGACTCTTGGAGGGCGGAGCATGAAAAACCGTACGGTTTTGCTTTATATGACGTTCGTTTTTCTGTCGAACTTCAGCACCATTTTGTATTTTCTGACGGTTTACCTTGAATTCGTCGGATTCTCGATGGTGGCGATTTCTAGCATGATGATTGCATATCAAGTGAGCAAGTTCATCCTTGAAGTTCCCACTGGCTATATTGCCGATAGGTTTGGACGAAAGACAAGTGGTCTCGTTGGCGTCGTGGGGATGCTTGGATACTACGCCGCCCTGCTTCTCGTCCGTTCTCCTCTGCTTTTAATCGGCGCGTTTGCTCTCAAAGGATTTGCAGTTGCATGTGTGAGCGGATCCATAGAAGCGATCTACATTGACAGCGTCTCTCAGGACCAGCTCGTAAGACTTAATGTCGTTGAGCGATTTGTTTTCTATGCCTCTTATGCCCTCTCCGCTTGTGTGGGCGGTTTCATTTCGTCCGCTGGCGCGTATCTCATTGGTCTTTTGGCAGATATCATCGCAATGGTGTTGACGTTGGTTGTCGTTGTCTGCATTCCTGAGATGCGAAGAGGGGACACTACAGCGACACCTAAGCGTGGAATTAGCCCGAAGATGATCGGTGCCGCTATTGCGCGTAACGGCATTCTTCGTTCAGCGTTCATCATGGACTGCTCTCAGGCATTTGCTTTTGTCGCCCTGGAAGACTTTTTCTCACTGTTGCTTGCGGGTCGCGGAATGAATGCCGTCGCTTCGGGTGTGATCATTGCGGTCCAGCTTCTTGCCTCGGCCTCCATGGGGCTTATTGTGCCCAGTGTGATTGCTCATGTCGACAAGGGCCGTTTTGCGCGTATTTGCGGCATCGTGCGCCTTTCCCTGGCTGCTCTGTTTTTGATTCCCTTTACTCCGGTCTATTTGCTGCCCGTGTTCTATGTACTGCAGACGGTCGCGTACTCGTTATTTGCTCCAATTAAATACTCAATTTTTCAAAATGCTGTCGATTCTTCGATGCGCTGTTCACTGATTTCGGTCCAAAGCCAGATGGTGGCGGTGGGTGCCATCCTTTTCTATCTGTTCAATGCTGCGTTGAGCAGCATCGCGGGCATTCGAGTCGTATTGCTTGTTGCGCTCGGGATTTCTTCCCTGGTGTATATCCCCGCGCTATTTCGTCTTACAAGTCAAAGGCCATGAGTATTTAGGCACCGATAACTTATATATCAACGCAATAAACCCGAGCGCGAGGGCGTTTGGGTTTATTATTGAAGCGTATGTAACCTGGCGGCGCCACACCGCCTGTTAGTAGGGAGACACATGAACGTTCTGGTCGTCAACGCGGGATCTTCGACCCTTAAGTATCAGGTCATCGACACCAAGTCCCATAAGGTGTCCGCAAAGGGCTCCTGCGAGCGCGTCTGCTTTACCGGTGGTACCTTCACCCATGCTGCCAATGGCTCCAAGAAGGTGACCGAGAACATCGAGTTCCCCGACCACAAGGTCGCCATCGAGGTCGTCCTGAAGGACCTCGAGGCCAACGGCGTCAAGATCGAGGGCATCGGCCACCGTATCGTTCAGGGCGGTTGGTACTTTGGTGATTCCTCCCTCGTCGACGAGGACGTCCTCGCCAAGATTCGCGAGGTCGCCCCGCTGGCGCCGCTGCACAACAACCCCGAGGCCAACGTTATCGAGTACTGCCTGGAGCAGTATCCCGATCTGCCCAACGTCACGGTCTACGACACCGCTTTCCACTTCAACATGCCCGAGGTCGCCAAGACCTACGCCCTTCCCAAGGATGTTTGCGACAAGCTGCACATCCGTAAGTACGGCGCCCACGGCACCAGCTATCGCTACATCTCCAAGAAGGTCGCCGAGATGACCAACGGCGAGGCCCGCAAGGTCGTCGTGTGCCATATCGGCTCCGGCGCTTCCCTGTGCGCCATCGAGGACGGCAAGTGCATGGACACCACCATGGGCTTGACGCCGCTCGACGGCGTCATGATGGGCACCCGCTGCGGCTCCATCGACCCGGCTACCGTGTGCTACCTGCAGCGCGAGGGCGGCTACAGCTACCAGGAAGTCGATGACATGATGAACAAGCAGTCTGGTCTGCTTGCCATCTCGGGTATCTCCAACGACGCCCGCGACATCCGTACGCGCGCCTCCGAGGGTGACGAGCGCTGCCTGCTCGCCTTCGATATGTTCGCCTACAAGGCCATGCAGCAGGCCGGCTCCATGATCGCTTCCATGGCGGGCGTGGACACCATCACCTTTACCGCCGGCATCGGCGAGAACGACTGGTCGATCCGCAAGGCCTTCTGCGACTGCTTTGAGTGGCTGGGCGTGCGCATCGACAACAACAAGAACCGCGAGGCCGTGGGCAACGGCCCGCAGGTCATCAGCGCCGCCGGCTCTTCCGTCACGGTCATGGTCATCCCACCGACGAGGAATACATGATCGCCCGCGACGTCGAGCGTCTGACCAAGAACAACTAACGCGCGCATTTGCAAGTAAACGAAAGGCCTCCAGAGCAACAGCTCCGGAGGCCTTTTTACTAGCAGGCGGAAATTCCAGTCCCAAAGTGATCGTCACCAGCAACGCCTGCGCTCCCAACAACGGCATCCAGTCATTCAGATTCTCAGCCTAGCTCGTAGCCAAGCCGCCGTCCACCCCGGATTCCCTGATTGCCACGTGACGGCAGAAGGCCGCACGGGCTAACCCCTGAAAACAATCCGCAGATCGAATTGCCCCGTCGCGCGAAGCGCACGACGGGGCAATTCATGATCGAGGACGTTTTCAGGGGAAGCCCCAAGGGGACCGGTGAGAGCAATGAGGCAGGACGCTACAGGTATTCGATCTGGGCGCCTTCCGTGTCGCACGTCAGAATATGCGTGTCGCACTTAGGGAACTGTTCGCGCAGCTTGACCTGCAGGAACTTTGCCACGATGGTGTCGTCGGTCACCGCCATAAGGGTCGAGCCTGAACCGC
>CABSZR010000109.1 GCA_902482185.1 uncultured Collinsella sp.
CTTGTCGTCGGCGAACTTGGCGAGTTTGCTCAGATCGCCGGTGCTGCGCCAGTCGGTGCCGATCACATCGTCGAGCAGGCTAGCGAGCGCGGGGTTGGCCCCATGGATCCAGCGGCGGAAGGTGATGCCGTTGGTCTTGTTGGAGAACTTCTCGGGATAGATTTCGTAGAACGGATGAAGCTCGGTGTCCTCCAAGATCTTGGTGTGGAGGGCGGCTACGCCGTTGATGGAGAAGCCAAAGTGGATGTCCACGTGGGCCATGTGGACGGTGTCGTATTCGTCGATGATGGCGACGCGCGGGTCATCGTGCTCGGCCTTCGCGACCTCATCGAGCTTGACGATAATGTCGGCGATGGCAGGGGAGACCTTCTGCAGGCTGGCGAGCGGCCACTTCTCGAGCGCCTCGGCAAGAATCGTGTGGTTAGTGTAGGCGACCATGGAGCGTACGATGGTCACGGCCTCGTCAAACTCGATGCTATGCTCGGTGGTGAGCAAGCGAATGAGCTCGGGGATGACCATGGTGGGGTGCGTGTCGTTAATTTGGACCACGGCGTAGTCGGCCAGATCGTGCAGGTTGCTGCCGCGCTCGATGGCCTCGTCGATCAGGAGCTGGGCGGCGTTGCTCACCATGAAGTATTCCTGGTAGATGCGAAGCAGGCGGCCCTGCTCGTCGGAATCATCCGGATAGAGGAACAAGGTGAGGTTCTTGGCGATCTCGGTCTTGTCGAAGTCGATGGAGCTGCCGGGGACCAGGCCGTCATCGACGCTTGCCAAATCGAACAGACGCAGGCGGTTCTTGGTGGGCTGGCCGTAACCGGGCACATCGATGTTGACGAGCTTGGAGGTAACGGCAAAGTCGCCGAACTCGACGGTGTAGGAGCGGTCGTCATCGATCAGGATGTCCTGCTCGCTGAGCCACTCGTCGGGGACGGCCTTCTGCTGGTTGTCGACAAAGCGCTGGCGGAACAGACCGTAATGGTAGTTGAGGCCCACGCCGTCGCCGGTAAGGCCCAACGTTGCGATGGAATCCAAGAAGCACGCGGCCAGACGGCCCAGGCCACCGTTGCCGAGCGAAGGCTCGACTTCAAACTCCTCGATCTTATTGAGGTCGTGGCCGGCGGCGATGAGCTGGTCCTTAACCTCGTCATAGATGCCGAGGTCGATCATATTGTTGATGAGCAGCTTGCCGATCAAAAACTCGGCAGAGATGTAATAGAGCTTTTTCTTGCCGTTGTTGAGCGGACAGGCGGCAGAGTGCTCCTGCACGAGCTTGACCAGCAGTTTGTAAATGCGGCGGTCATCGAGTTGCTCGAGCGAAGTTCCAAAGGACTGCTCGGCAAGATCCGCAAGATTGATGCGGGGCATGTTTCCTCCTGTGGTGAGTCGACGACATGTCAGAAATTCAAAAGAAGCCCGCGCGAGGGGATTGGGGTGGCCTCGCGCGGGGAAACGGACGCGTCCGCACGATGGGGTGGGGTCGGGCGCGGTGGCTTCTATTGGGGAAGCTCGATTTCGGCTTCCGACGGGATGCGGAAGTAGGTCTCGGTCCAGTCGGTGAGTTTGTGCTCGAGCTCGCGGGTGATGGCGCCGTCGAGCATGCGCCAGGTCCAGTTGCCGCCCAGCGTGGCAGGGGTGTTGATGCGCGCCTCGTTGCCCAAGTTGAGCAGGTCCTGCATGGTGTAGATGCACGTGTCGCTCACGCTGGCGGCGATGGCGCGGTTGAGTGCATCTGCCATGGGTTCGCCGGCCTGCTGATGGGTGTACAGGGCTGCCTGCTCGCGCTGACGCGGGGTGGCCGTTCCCTCAAACCAACCGCGCGCCGTCTCGTTATCGTGGGTGCCCACATAGGCGACGGTGTTGGCGATGTAGTTATGCGGCAGGTAGTACGAGTTGGTGCCCTCAAAGGCGAATTGCAAGATCTTCATGCCGGGGAAGCCCGAGGTGTCGCGCATGTCGATGACGCCGGGGGTGAGGAAGCCCAGGTCTTCGGCGATGATGGGCAGCGTGCCGAGCTTTTCCTCGAGCGTCTTGAAGAACTTGAGGCCGGGGCCCTGTGTCCACGAGCCGTAGGACGAATCGGGTGAGGAGAACGGCACCTCCCAATAGGCCTCGAAGCCGCGGAAGTGATCCAGGCGGATGACATCGTACATGTCGAGGGCGGCGCGGATGCGGCCCTCCCACCAGGAGAAGCCGTCGGACTCCATGGCGTCCCAGTCGTAGATGGGGTTGCCCCAGTACTGGCCGGTGGCCGAGAACTGGTCGGGCGGCGTGCCGGCGACGCTCACGGGATTGCCGGCGGCGTCGATCTTAAAGAGCTCAGGCGTCGCCCACATCTCGACGGAGTCACGCGAGACATAGATGGGCAGGTCGCCGATGATGAGAATGTCGCGCTCGTTGGCATAGGCCTTGAGGCGGTTCCACTGGCGATCGAAGAAGTACTGCGTCATCTGGTGGTAGAGCATACGCGCCGGATGGTCGGCGCAGACCTTGGCAGAAGCCTCGCCGCGGGTGCGGAGCTCCGCGGGCCACTCCCAAAACGCCTTGAGACCGCACTCCTCTTTGACGGTCATGAACTCACAGTAGGGGATGAGCCAGTCCTCGTTGGCCTGGATAAAGTCATCGAAATCGGCCGGCTTGTCGGCTGCAAAGCGCTCGGCGGCTCGGTCGAGAATCTGACGGCGGCCGCCAAAGATGGCACCGTAGTCGACGTTACTGGGGTCAGAACCCAGGTACACGCCATCGATATCGCGCTGCTCCAGATACCCTGCCTCGATAAGCTCGGCAAAGTCGATAAAGTTGGGGTTGCCTGCGCGGGCCGAGAACGACTGATAGGGCGAATCGCCATAGCTGGTCGTCGTAAGGGGCAGAATCTGCCAGTAATGTTGTTTGCACGAGGCGAGAAAATCGACGAAGTCGTAGGCATTCCAGCCAAAGCCGCCGATTCCGTATGGTCCGGGCAGAGATGAGACGGGCATGAGGACGCCGCTTGCACGCTCCATGAATGCGCTCACCAACCTTCTTGTTGTGGGGTCGGCCTGCCGATGGGTGTGCAGTCCGCCTCCGATGTTCTGGTTCGATATGCCTATTGTAAAACATGTTGTTTAAACATGTACAGGCAAGATAAAAAAGTTGGTCGATTTTCGGCGAATGGTTACATGCCATGAAAAAGCCCCGACCTCACAACGTGAGATCGGGGCAAGAGCGGTATGTAGGTTTTTGCTACTCGGCGTCGGCGAAGCCGTTGGGGTTGTGGCTCTGCCAGTTCCAGCTATCGCGGCACATGTCCGCGATGTCGTACTGGGCCTTCCAACCCATCATGCGCTCGGCCTTGGAGGCATCGCACCAGTTGGCGGCGATATCGCCGGCACGGCGCTCGCGGATCACGTAGGGCAGCTCCTTGCCGCACGCCTTGGAGAAGGCGGCGACGACCTCGAGTACCGAGGTGCCGGTGCCGGTGCCCAGGTTAAAGATCTCGACGCCGGTTTTGCCGTTCATCCAGTTGAGGGCGGCAACGTGACCAGATGCCAGGTCGCAGACGTGGATGTAGTCGCGAACACCGGTGCCGTCGGGGGTGGGGTAGTCGTTGCCAAAGACCTGAACGGCCTCGAGCTTACCGACGGCGACCTGGGCGACGTAAGGCACCAGGTTGTTGGGGATGCCCTTGGGATCCTCGCCGATCAGGCCCGACGGATGGGCACCGATGGGATTGAAATAACGGAGCAGCACGACGTCCCACTCGGGGTCGGCGGTGTGGACGTCCATAAGGATCTGCTCGATCATCCACTTGGTCCAACCATAGGGGTTGGTCGCGGGCTTCTTAGGATCCTCCTCGGTGACGGGCGGGTTGTCCGGGTCGCCATAGACGGTCGAGGAGCTCGAGAAGATGATGGACTTGCAGCCATGGTTGCGCATGACGTCGATGAGCACCAGGGTGTTCTCGATGTTGTTGTGGTAGTACTCGACGGGCTTGCTCACCGACTCGCCGACGGCCTTAAAGCCGGCAAAGTGGATGACGCGGTCGATCTGATGGGTATCGAAGATCTTGTTCATCGCATCGCGGTCGAGCACGTTGGCCTCGTAGAAGGTGAGGTTCTTGGCGGCCTCGTCGCCCACGATGGTCTTGACGCGGTCGACGGCGACGGCGCTGGAGTTGGAGAGATCATCGACGATGACGACCTGGTAGCCACCCTCGAGCAGCTGAACGACGGTGTGCGAGCCGATAAAGCCGGCGCCACCGGTAACGAGGACACAGGTGTCTTTGGGGTCGAGTGCTTTGGACATGTAGTCTCCTATCGAATCAGGAACACTTCTTCAGGGGAGTATAGCGCAGGCAGGGACGCCCAAATCGTGCGCTGTAGGAAAAGCGGAGGATTGTGCCAACGTACTCATAGAAGAGCTTGCGTACGCATAACCTGATCTTTGACATTTGCTTACGAGCCGCTGACCTTGCAGTTTCCTGCCGTTCGTGGAAATCGTTGGGACGCGCCATATGTACGCTAATATGTATGAGTTGAGCGACATATAAATAAACATGTAACGGAGTACGTATGTCACCAAACAGCGATTCCATCCTTTCCCAGGAGCTCTCGCGCCGCACTGCCCTCAAGGCCCTGTTCGGCGCCGCTTCTGCGGCAGTTCTTTTTGGCCTGCCCGCTCGCGCCCATGCGGCGGAGGCTTCCAAAGAAACAACCGATAAACTGAATGCCGCCCAGGCCCAGCTCGACGAGGTTCAGGCCCAGCTCGACAGCATCGCAAATGAGTATGCGGCGCTGGCCAACAAGAATGCCCAGACCCTCAACGACATCGAGAATGTCCAGGGCAAGATTGACGACACGCAGGCCCAGATCGATGAAAAGAAGGCCGAGCTCAAGAAGAAGCGCAACGACCTTTCCGATCGCGTGGCCGCCAGCTACAAGTCCGGCGGCACGAACATTCTGTCGCTGCTGCTGGCCTCTGGCTCGTTTGAGGAACTCGTCGCCAACGCGCACTATGTTGAGAAGATCAACAAGAGCGACCGCGACGCCATCGAGGACATTCAGACCATCCAGGAAGAGCTCGATGCGCAAAAGACCGAGCTTGAGTCGCAGAAAGCTGACTTAGAGAAGCTCAAGGACCAGCAGACTGCTCAGATGCAGGATATGCAGGCCAAGCAGCAAGAAGTCCAGACTGTGCTGAACGGTCTTTCCGACGACGTCAAGGAGCTCATGGCTCAGCGCGATTCCGAGATCCTCGCTGCCGCCCAGGCTGAGGAGGCCGCTAGGAAGGCTGCCGCTGCCGCGGCTGCCGCGAACAAGAACAATTCCTACTCGGGTGGTTCGAGCTCGGGTGGTGGATCGTACGCGCCCGGAACTCCGCAGCAGAATGCCGGCTCGGGCAAGCAGCAGGCTGTCGTCAACGCGTGCTACTC
>CABSZR010000110.1 GCA_902482185.1 uncultured Collinsella sp.
CCACCGAGACGGCTTACGAGTTCGATACGCATCCGCATCCGCTTTCGACGTTTGCGGCGCGTCTGACCGAGAACCTCGACGAGGTCGAGAAGCTCCAGACGGTCTAGCCGACCCGCGGTCGTCGCGTCCCTGCACCCATAGCCCTGCGCCGTACGGCGCCCAACGAAAGGCATCTCATGTCACTTGCAACTCAGCAATCGCTCGAATCCCATTACGTTATGCATACCTTTGGCCGCTCTCCGGTCGAGTTTGTCGAGGGTCACGGCATGAAGCTCACCGGCGACGATGGCCGTGAGTACCTCGACTTTCTTGCCGGCATCGGCGTGTGCAGCCTAGGTCATGGCAACCTGGCTGTGCTCTCGGCGCTCGAGGCACAGACCAAAAAGCTCATGCATGTCTCCAATTACTTCTACATTGAGCAGCGCGGACAGGTCGCGGCGCTGCTGTCCAAGCTTGCCAACGACGACGTAGATGGTGCGTGCGTGCTGGCCGATGCCATTGCCGCCGGCGATGAGACCACGGCAGCTGCTCTTGGTGCCCCGGCTGCGGATGAGCAGGTTTGGGAGACCTTCTTTGCCAACTCTGGCGCCGAGGCCAACGAAGGCTCGATGAAGCTCGCGCGCCTGTACGCCAAGCGTGCCGGTAATGGCGGTAACACCATCGTGTGCATGCGCGGCGGCTTCCACGGCCGTACGCTCGAGACCATTGCCGCCACCATGCAGGATTGGCTGCAGGACAGCTTCCGCCCGCTGCCGGGTGGCTTTGTGGCCTGCACGCCCAACGATGTGGATGAGCTGCGTGCGATCTTTAAGCAGCTGGGGAGCGAAATTTGTGCCGTGATGCTCGAGCCGATCCAGGGTGAGAGCGGTGTGCATCCCATGACCGAGGAGTTTATGGCTACGGCGCGCGACTTGGCGCACGAGGTGGGTGCCGTGCTTATCGCCGACGAGGTCCAGTGCGGCATCTTCCGCTCTGGCAAGCCATTTGCATTCCAAACCTATGGCGTGGAGCCCGACATTATGAGCCTTGCCAAGGGCATTGCCGATGGCGTGCCCATGGGTGCCGTAGTGGCAAAGAAGGAGATTGCCGACGTGTTTAAGCCGGGGGACCACGGCTCGACCTTTGGCGGTAGCTGCTTGGCCGTCGCGGCGTGCGCCGCGACGCTCTCCGCGCTCGTGCGCGGCGATTATGCCGACCATGCTGCCAAGGTGGGCGCCTATATGGAGGCAGAGCTCGCCAAGCTGCCGCACGTGACCGAGGTACGTGGCCGCGGCTTGATGCTCGGCTGTGATTTGGATGATGCCGCGGGCGACGCGCATGATGTTGTTGCCCGCGCGCTGGCCGCCGGTGCCGTGATCAACGCTACGGGTGCGCATACGCTGCGTTTCCTGCCGCCACTTGTCTGCGAGGAAGCCGACGTGGACAGCCTGATCGAGATCCTGTCGGATGTCTTGGGCTAACGCGGCGCAATAACTCAATTTGGACCGGGTTCCGGACTGTGGGCGTGTCCTATGCGGCATGATTCAGCGGTCTGGAGCCCGTTTTGCCTTAGATTTGCTAAGGCAGGGAGACCTGCTGGTCAAAAAACATCAAATATGAGTACTGTTACCGATTTGGTAGCAGCAATTTTGGACTAATAAGGCCAGATGGCAAGTCGAAATGGCGATGAATACACGATTTTGATCTGACTGTTAGTCCTTATAATGGACATATGTTGCGTAACCTAAGCAAACACTATCTGTTTATATGTTGCAAGCAAAGTAGCAGTACTCATTTTTGCCATTATTTGGCCACGGACCTTGAAATAAGGGGTCCTTAGGGTTCGAATCCCATGCGCTGGGCCCAAACAAAAAACGGTCCCCTTGCGAGGACCGTTTCCAATTCAGTGGTGGGCGATGAGGGATTCGAACCCCCAGCCTTGTGCGTGTAAAGCACCTGCGCTAACCGTTGCGCCAATCGCCCGTGCGGAGAGAGTATAGCAAAACAATCGCCCCATTCACCTCATATCCATTAAAGGTAACCGGCGCGTGTCACAGCGGAGCTGATTCAGTTGAGATTGCCTGAACATTCCGCCCCTCTTTACGCCCTCGGGTATACTCAAAAGCTACTGATTCGATTTGATGCCCAGCAACAGCAGAGGGGATAGTATATGTGCGGTTTTGTCGGTTTTGTCGGTGGGACGGATAACCAATCCGAGGTGCTCACCAAGATGATGGACCGCATCGTCCATCGCGGTCCCGACATGGGCGGTCAGTTTATCGACGGCCGCGTTGCCCTGGGCTTCCGCCGCCTGTCGATCCTCGACCTGACCGAGGCCGGCGCTCAGCCCATGGCCAATGAGGACGGCAGCGTCGTCATTGTCTTCAACGGCGAGATCTACAACTTCCAAGAACTCCGTTCCGAGCTCGAGGCCAAGGGCTACAAGTTCCACTGCGGCGCCGACACCGAGAGCCTCCTGCACGGCTACGAGGAGTGGGGCGAGGCCGTACTCGATCGTCTGCGCGGTATGTACGCCTTCGTCATCTGGGACAAAAAGAAGAACAAGCTTTTTGGCGCCCGCGACATCTTTGGCATCAAGCCGCTCTACTACTATCCCATGGCCGATGCGGGCGACGGCGCTCCGGGCGTGCTCTTTGGTTCCGAGATCAAGAGCTTCCTGGACTACCCGCACTTCCACAAGGCGGTCAACAAAAAGGCTCTGCGTCCGTACATGACGCTGCAGTATTCGGCGACTGAGGAGACCTTCTTCGAGGGTGTCTACAAGCTGCCGCCGGCGCACTACTTTACCGTCGATATCCCGACCGGCAAGATGAACATCGAGCGCTACTGGGATTGCGATTACTCTGCCGTCGAGAAGCCGTTCGAAGAGTATGTCGATGAGCTGGACGAGGTCGTGCACGAGAGTGTCGAGGCCCATCGCATCGCCGACGTCAAGGTCGCGTCGTTCCTCTCCGGTGGCGTCGACTCCAGCTACATCGCCGCTTGCCTCATGCCCGACAAGACCTTCTCGGTGGGCTTTGACTACAAGAACTTCAACGAGACCAACTACGCCAAGGAACTTTCCGATAAGCTCGGCGTCGAGAACGTTCGCAAGATGATTACCGCCGACGAGTTCTTCGGTGCGCTCGAGGACATTCAGTATCACATGGACGAGCCGCAGTCCAACCTGTCTTCCGTGCCGCTGTGGTTCTTGGCCGAGATGGCCCGCAAGGACGTTACCGTCGTGCTTTCGGGCGAAGGCGCCGACGAGCTCTTTGGCGGCTACGCCTACTACGAGGACACGGTCCCGGTGCGCAAGTACAAAAAGATGGTGCCGCTGCCCATCCGTCGCGCGCTCGGTAACCTGGCGCTGCATATGCCGTACTTCAAGGGACATAACTTCCTGGTCAAGGGTGCCGAGATCCCCGAGAAGTCGTTCCTGGGACAGGCTCTGGTATGGCCGGAGCGCGAGGTCGACGGCGTGCTCAAGCCCGAGTACAACACCGGCGATGGCGCCTTCGAGCTTGCCGCTCCCATCTATGCGCGCGTGAAGGGTCAGCCCGAGCTGGTCAAGAAGCAGTACCTGGACATGAACATGTGGCTCCCGGGCGACATTCTGCTCAAGGCCGACAAGATGTGCATGGCACACTCACTGGAGCTGCGCGTGCCCTTCCTGGACCGCAAAGTCATGGAGTTCGCCGAGCACATTCCCGACCGCTACCGCATCAACGAGAACGGCAACAAACAGGTACTCCGCCACGCTGCCAACAAGTCGCTGCCCGATGAGTGGGCCACCCGTCCCAAGGTGGGCTTCCCGGTGCCGATTGTCTACTGGCTGCGCGAGCAAAAGTGGTACGACTATGTCAAGGAGTACTTCACCGCGCCGTGGGCAAGCGAGTTCTTCAATACCGACGAGCTCATGCACCTGCTCGATCTGCACTTTGCGGGCAAGGGCGATTTCCAGCGCAAGATCTATACGCCGCTCGTGTTCCTAGTGTGGTACAAGCGCTTCTTTATCGACGAGGGCCAGCCTTCTGTTCAGGCTGCCTAGTCTCGGCCTACGAATGCCTGCGCGTAACGGCTCCTCCGGGAGCCGTTTTTGCGTGGGTGCGTTTCAGTTACTATAAAACCGTCCCTGCCAAATGGCTGAGAAAGGTGAAAGATGCACCATTCGGATTCCGCGACCGTGACCACGGTCGATACGCTTGCCAAGCTTCTCGATGTGTGCGGCGAGCTGCGCGCATCAGAGCAGGTTGACGAGCGTGCCGTGACCGGCTGCTCGTTTGATTCGCGCGCGGTCTCGGCAGATGACGTATTCTTTTGCAAAGGTGCTGCCTTTAAGCCCGCGTTTTTGAGCATGGCGCTCGATGCGGGCGCCGTCGCATTTGTGTGCGAGGAGTCGCTGGTCGAGTCTCTGGAGCCGCTGGCGCAGGAGAGCGGTGCTGCGATGCTGGTTGTTGATAGCGTTCGCACGGCCATGGCCCTGTTGCCGCCGGAGGTCTACGACCGTCCCGACCACGACGTCAAGATCGTGGGCATCACCGGCACCAAGGGAAAGACCACGGCCGCTTTTATGCTCCAGTCCATCATCAAGGCGGCGGGCGAGTCCTGCGGCATGATCGGCTCGGTGAGTACCGACGATGGTATCGAGTGCTACGAGAGCACCAACACCACGCCCGAGGCCCCCGAGGTTTGGCGCCATATCGCCAACTGCCGCACGTCCGGTCGCCAGTCCATGGTCATGGAGGTCTCGAGCCAGGCGCTCAAGTACCAACGCGTCGAGAATCTGCCGTTTGACGTGGCGTGCTTCCTCAACATCGGCCGCGACCACATCTCGCCGATCGAACACCCCACGTTTGAGGATTATTTTGAGAGCAAGCTTAGGATCTTTGACCAGGCAAAGACCGCCGTGGTGAATCTGGGCACCGATGAGGTTGACCGTGTGCTAGAGGCAGCGTCGACGGCCGAGCGCTTGGTGACCGTTGGCGTCGAGCATCCCGAGGCAAGCCTGTGGGCGAGCGATGTCCGCATGCTCGGCTTTAACATCGAGTTCAACTTGCACGGCATGAGCGCCGACGAGCCCTAGGCGGGGGAGAAGGTCCTGCTGGGTATCGCGGGCGACTTTAACGTGGAAAACGCGCTGGTCGCTATCGCCGCTGCGCGCGAGATCGGCATCGGTATCGAGGCTATCAAGAAGGGCCTCTCCAAACTGCGTGTGCCGGGCCGCATGGAGGTCGTGGAGTCGAAGGACGGCCGCGTGATCTGCGTCGTTGACTATGCGCACAACCAGCTTTCGTTCCGTTCGCTTTTCTCGTCGGTCAAGCGCGCGTTTCCCACTAGCCCCGTCATTGCGCTGTTTGGCGCCGCCGGCGGCAAGGCGCAGG
>CABSZR010000111.1 GCA_902482185.1 uncultured Collinsella sp.
GTTCCAGTTTTCGGTAGAAAACGCATAGGCAGAAAGCACGTCGACGCCCAGACGCACGCAGGCGGTAATAATCTCGCGAAGGGAGACGATACCCGCCTTGTGGCCTTCGGTGCGTGCAAGACCGCGCGATGTGGCCCAACGACCGTTGCCGTCCATGATGCACGAGATATGGTGCGGAATGTTATTGAGGTCAAGGTCGGAAAAACCGACGCCCACAGGGGCGTCGGCAAAGTACTCGACCAGTTTATGCTCGTCGTATTGCACCTTAGATCTCCATGACCTCGGCTTCTTTTTCCTTCAGAAGCTCCTCGACCTTGGCGACATACTCATCGGTGTGCTTCTGGACCTTGGCCTGCTCGCGACGGACATCATCCTCGGTGAGCTCCTCATCGCGCTCGAGCTTGTTGTTGAAGTCGCGACGGATGTTACGGATAGACACCTTGGCCTGCTCGGCATACTCGCGGCACTCCTTGACGAGCTCGCGACGACGCTCCTCAGTGGGAGCCGGGAACGGCAGGCGCACAACGGTACCATCGGAGTTGGGGGTAATGCCCAGGTCAGAGGCACTGATAGCCTTGACGATGGCATTGATGAGCGCCTTATCCCACGGCTCGATAAGCAGCATGTGGGCCTCGGGGGTCTTAACGGCGGCAACCTGCGTAACGGGCGTGGGAACACCGTAGTAGTCGACGGTGATGTCGGATAGGATGTTGGCGTTAGCGCGGCCAGTGCGGACCTTGGAGAAGTTATGCTTGAGAGACTCGAGCGACTTGTCCATGTGGGCGGTGATGTTCTCTGCCATGCTTAATCCTCCTGATAGACGAGCGTGCCGACGGGCTCACCCGAAAGCGCGCGCTTGACGGTGTCCTCGCCATCGATGTTGAGGACCAAAATCGGCATACGGTTATCCTGGCACAGTGCCGTAGCCGTGGAATCCATAACCTGCAGACCGCGGACAAGAACCTCGTGGTAGGTAATCTTGTCAAAACGGACAGCATCGGCGCACTTGACGGGATCTTTGTCGTAGATGCCGTCAACCTTGGTGGCCTTAATCAGAATCTCGGCACCGATCTCGCAGGCACGAAGAGCCGCGGCGGTGTCGGTCGTAAAGTACGGATTGCCCGAACCGGCGGCAAAAATAACGACATTACCCTTGGAAAGGTGGTTGATGGCGCGACGGCGAATATAGGGCTCGCAGATCTCGTTCATCTGGATAGCGCTCATCACGCGGCAGGGAACATCGTTGTGCTCGAAGGCATCCTGCAGGGCGAGCGCGTTCATAACGGTCGCGAGCATGCCCATATAATCGGCCTGAGCACGCTCCATGCCACCGGCAGCGCCGGCCATGCCGCGGAAAATATTGCCGCCGCCGACAACGACGCCGACCTCATGGCCAACGGCTAGCAGCTCCTTGACCTGCTTGGCAAGATGGTCGGTAACCTTGGGGTCGATGCCATATTGGCCGTCGCCCATCAGTGCTTCGCCGGAAAGCTTAAGAAGCACGCGTTTATATCGGATGTCGGACAAAGCGATCCTCCTTTAATTAGACTCTCAATATGATATCAAAGGCTCTGATAAGAGCCATGAAAAAGCAGGCTGTGAGTAAAACCCACAGCCTGCTCATTACCAGCTACAAGAGCTTATTTACTCGCCACGGACCAGACGGTCAAAGGCAACGACGGTAATGGTGTCGCCGAGCTCCTTGGAGACCTGCTCAGCGTACTTCTTGATGGTGAGGGAGCTGTCCTTGATGAACTCCTGCTCGGTGAGCACGGACTGCTTGTAGAACTTCTCCAGACGGCCAACAGCCATCTTCTCCTGGATAGCCTCGGGCTTGCCGGACTCGGCAGCCTGGGCCATGTAGATCTGCTTCTCGTGCTCGACGGTCTCGGCCGGAACCTGATCGCGGGTAGCGCAGATCGGGGCGACGGCAGCAACCTGAAGGGCAACGTCGTGAGCGAAGGTCTTGAAGGACTCAGCCTGAGCGGTCTCGGCCTTCTCGAAGGCGAACTCGACGAGGACGCCGATCTTACCACCCATGTGGATGTAAGAAGCGAGCGCGCCGTTCTCGGCCTTGCGGGCAGCGAAGCGGGAGATCTTCATGTTCTCGCCCATGATGTGAATCATCTCGGTGAGCTCGGAGGAAACGGTCTCCTCGCCCATCGGCTTCTCGAGCAGAGCGTCGACGTCAGCAGGCTCGGTGGTAGCGACAACCTCAGCGACCTTGGAAGCAAAGCCGGTGAACTTGGCGTTGGAGCCAACGAAGTCGGTCTCGCAGGAGAGCTCGAGCAGAGCGCCGGTCTTGCCATCCTCGGAGACGAACGCGGCGACAGCGCCCTCGTTGGTCTCACGGCCAGCCTTCTTGGCAGCCTTGGCAAGGCCGTTCTTACGCAGAACGTCGACAGCGGCGTCCATGTCGCCGTCAGCCTCGACGAGAGCCTTCTTGCACTCCATCATCGGGGAGTCGGTCATCTCGCGGAGCTGCTTGACCATAGCGGCGGTAATCTGGGCCATTGTGGTTCCTTTCAAAGAGATGAAAAAGAATTAACTAAGACTGATTTACTCGGCCTTGGGCTCAGCGGCCATCTCGGCCTCGGAGACCTGCTCCTTGCCGGAGCCAGCGAGGCAGGCGTCAGCCATGAGCTCGCACATAAGGGTGACAGCGGAGATAGCGTCATCGTTGCAGGGGATGCCGTACTCGACCTCGTCGGGATCGGAGTTGGTGTCGATCAGGGCGACGACGGGGATGTTCAGGCGCTGGGCCTCCTTGATGGCGTTCTCCTCGCGCTTGGTGTCGATGACGAAGAGAGCCTGGGGCAGACCCTTCATGTCGCGGGCGCCACCGAGGTTGGTCTGGAGCTTGGTGAGCTCCTTGCCGAGAACAGCCTGCTCCTTCTTGGGCAGAACAGCCATGCGGCCGTCCTCGACCATGGCCTCGAGCTCCTCCATGCGGTTGATGCGGGAGCGGATGGTGACGAAGTTGGTCAGCATACCGCCGAGCCAACGCTGGTTGATGTAAGGCATGTTGGCGCGCTCAGCAGCGTTCTTGACGGCCTCCTGAGCCTGCTTCTTGGTGCCGACGAACAGCACGTTGCCACCCTTGGCGACGTTCTTGACGAAGGTGTAGGCCTGGTCGGCGTCGAGGATGGTCTGCTTGAGGTCAAGGATATAGATGCCGTTGCGCTCACCGAAGATGAACGGCTTCATCTTGGGGTTCCAGCGACGGGTCTGGTGACCGAAGTGGCAGCCGGCCTCGAGCAGGGTGCGGATATTAATCTTGGTAGCCATATTAAACCTCCTGTGGTTTGCCTCCGCGCGGGGTCATCCTCCAAAACCAACCCGGACATGTGCTACCAAAGCCCGGGCACCACGGTATGAAGTAGCCGCGCGTGCGTGATAAAAACATGTTGCCGTGAAGCAACCCGATGAATGATAGCAGGAATGCTTCTTCCTGCCAACCCGCAATCAAAACCACACACCTCGGTGCGGCGCGGGACGTCCCAGCCACTATTCGCCGCGGGGATGGGCTTGAGCCACGGCACGTTTGAGCCGATCGGGTGTGAGATGTGTGTAAATCTGCGTCGTGGACAGGCTCGCATGGCCCAGCAGCTCTTGAACCGAGCGCAGGTCCGCACCGCCCTCGAGCAAGTCGGTCGCAAAGGTATGGCGCATCGCATGCGGGGCGATGTCGGCCGGAATGCCGGCGAGCGTCGCCAGCGTATGGAACCGCCGCCTGAGCATGGCGGCACTCATGCGATTGCCGCGCACCGATATAAGCAGCGGATGCGGCCCGGTGGCGGGGTCACGGCGCTTTGCCTGAGCGAGCAACACCGGCCTCCCCTCCTCAATATAGAAACGAGTCACCTCGAGCGCACGACGATACAGGGGGACGATACGTTCTTTGCTCCCCTTGCCCCACAGGCGCAGCGTGCGCTCGGACCATGAGATGGATTCCACATTGAGCGCCGCAAGCTCTGAGATGCGGGCACCCGAGGCATAGAGCAACTCGAGCATCGCCGCATCGCGCAGTCCCGCGGGTGTTGAGGTATCGGGGGCTTTGAGGAGTGCCTCCACCTGTTGAGTCGTAAGGACGCCCGGCAGGTCGCGCGGCAGCTTGGGCGATGCGATCGCCGAGACCGCATCGCCCTCAACGATTCCCTCGGCAGCCATCCACCGATAGAGCGAGCGAATGGCAGACAGATGCGCCGCAAGGGTCCGAGCCGCCACCTGGCCACGCGACAGCTCGGCCAAATAGGAACGAACGGTCCGTACGTCGGCGGCGCGAGCGTCGATGCCCTCGCGCTCGCACCAGGCAGCAAAGCGCTCCAGTCTCGAGCCATAGGCCGTCACCGTGTTGGGAGAAAGCCCCTCAACGCGTGCGATATAGGCGATAAAAGAGTCGACGGTGTCGTACAGGTCAAAGGCTATGACCGGTCGCCTCCAAACAAGTCGGAACGCGTGGCCAAGTAGGCATCGAGGGCCTCGAGCGCACGGTCCGCATAGGCCTGATAGCGGTCGCGCTTGCTGCGGCGCTTACCGTCCTCGAGCGGCGGCACCAGGCCAAAGTTGACATGCATGGGCTGATAGCCCACGGTGGCAGGATCGGTCGCATAGCCCACGAGCGCACCCAGGGCGCCCACGCGGGGCAACTCGACGGAATCGGCGCCGATAGCCTCTGCATAGGTGTTGAGCGCCGCGAGCAGACCGGTCGCCACGGCTTCCATGTACCCCTCGGTGCCGGTGATCTGACCGGCCAGGCGCACGCCGGTACCGGGCACGGCAAAGGTGCCATCGAGCACGTGCGGGGCGTCGACAAAGGTATTGCGGTGCATGACACCGTAGCGGAAGAACTCAGCGTTCTCCAGGCCCGGCACCATATGGAAGACGCGCTTCTGCTCGCCAAAGGTCAGGTTGGTCTGGAAGCCCACCAGGTTATAGGCGGTCTTCTCCTTGTTCTCGGCACGCAGCTGAATCGCCGCCCAAGGGCGACGTCCGGTACGCGGGTCGGTGAGGCCGACGGGCTTCATGGCGCCAAAGCGAATGGCGTCCTTGCCGGTGCGCGCAACCTCCTCGGCAGGCTGGCAGGCCTGGAACAGATCGCCGCCCTCAAAGTCCTTGAGCACCACGCGGTCGGCCGTGGTGAGCGCCTCGATAAAGGCCTCGTACTCCTCCTTGTTGAGCGGAGCGTTGAGATAGTCGCCGCTCCCCTGCTCCTCGTAGCGCGACTGCGAAAACAGCACGTCCATATCGAGCGTGGAGGCATCGACGATCGGCGCCGCGGCATCGAAGAACGCAAGGGCGTCGCCACCGACGAGCTTCATGACCTCTTCGCTCAGCGCCGGTGAACACAGCGGGCC
>CABSZR010000112.1 GCA_902482185.1 uncultured Collinsella sp.
CGAGCTCGTGCGCAAGCGCGGCCGAAAGCTCGATGCCGGCGGCGCGACGCACAGCCTGGACGGCAAGCGGGGCCGAGATGCGGCGGCGGTAGTCGGCCGAGCCCCACAGGTTGGTGCCGTAGCTCAGCGCGCGTACGGACGCGGCCAGGGCGCGCAGCTCGTCCTCGGAAGGATGCTCGTTGGTAAGGCCGCACGCCTCGCCCTGCAGCAGGGTCGCGCGCAGCGGGCGGGCGCCCACGGTGACATGCCAGCTGTTGTCCCACCAGGCAGCGGTGACGTTCAGCGAGGGAAAATCGGTCGCAGCCTTGCGCACGGCCTCGTAGCTCGCACGGTAATCGTGCTTGACGACCACGACATGCTCGATAACGTCGCGCACGTAGCCCATGTCAACGAACTCCGCGAGCGGCACGCGGCCGGCGCCCGTCAACTCAACATAGGAATCGAGCGCGAGAAAGGCGGAGAGAACGTCCGAGAAGCCAAAGCGGCCGTAGATGCTGCCGCCCACCGTGGCGGTATTGCGCAGCTGCACGCCCACGATATCGTGGACGGCGAACTCAAAGACATTGTTGACAAGCGCGTTGAGCCCGGCATGACGCTCGAGCTGGCGCAGGGTGCACATGGCACCGATGCGAAACTCGGTCTCGGTCTCCTCGATCTGATCGAGTCCGCAGGCCGAAAGGTCAATCGCCGTCGCCACGCGACGCGAACCCAGGCGCATCCAGATGCCGCCGCCCACAATCTTGTTGTTGCGGTTCTTCTGCAAGAGCTCATAGGCTTCGGCCGCGTTTCCAACACGGACGTAGGTACCGAACTTGAGCACGTTCTCCCCCATCTCTTCACTTGTCCAGTACCTTTAAGTGTACCAAACGAGGGGCCGCACACCGTTTTAGGACAAAATCCACCCACCCATCCATAACTTGCGGTGATATACGGACTGATTAGCCGTTCTGGGACGCTTAACAGTCCGTATATCACCGCAAGTTATGAGGAGTCCTCCGGAATAGAAAAGGCTCCCAGCCGGAATGGCTGGGAGCCTCATCACATGCTATGTCAAGCAAAGATTTAGCAGACGCCCTGGGCGAGCATGGCGTCAGCGACCTTCAGGAAGCCGGCGATGTTGGCGCCCATGACGAAGTTGCCCTCCTGGCCGTACTCCTTGGCGGTGTCGTCCACGTTGTGGAACATGCCGCGCATGAGCTGCTCGAGCTTGCCGTCGACCTCCTCGAAGGTCCAGGACAGATGCTCGGCGTTCTGGCTCATCTCCAGGCCGGACACGAGCACGCCGCCGGCGTTGGCAGCCTTACCGGGCATAAAGGCAACGCCGTTCTCCTGGAAGTAAGTCGTGGCCTCGATGGTCGTGGGCATGTTCGCGCCCTCGCCGACCACCTTGCAGCCGTTGGCGACGAGCGCCTGGGCGTCCTCGAGCAGCAGCGTGTTCTCGCGAGCGCAGGGCAGCGCGATGTCGCAGGGCAGCTGCCAAACGCCACGGCCGTCGCCCTCGTGCCACACGGCGTTGGGCTTCTCGTCAACGTACATAGCGAGCGTAACGCCCTTGTCGTGGCCGGAGCGCTTCTTGTTGTAGACGTGCTCGAGCACGGTGTAGTCGATGCCGTCGGGATCCTCGACCCAGCCGTGGGTATCGGAGCAGGCGAGCACCTTGCCGCCGAGCTGGGAGACCTTCTGGACGGCGTAGATGGCGACGTTGCCGGAGCCGTGAACGACGACGTTCTTGCCCTCGAAGGAGTCGCCGCGGCTCTTGAGGTACTCGTCCACAAAGTAGGCCAGGCCATAGCCGGTGGCCTCGGTACGGGCAAGCGAGCCGCCAAAGGAGAGGCCCTTGCCGGTAAGGACGCCGGTCCACTCGTTGGTCAGGCGCTTGTACTGACCGAACAGGTAGGCAACCTCGCGGCCGCCAACGCCCAGGTCGCCGGCGGGAACGTCGGTGTTGGGGCCGATGTGGCGATAGAGCTCGGTCATGAAGGACTGGCAGAAGTGCATGATCTCGTTGTTGGACTTGCCCTTGGGGTCAAAGTCGGAGCCGCCCTTGCCGCCGCCCATGGGAAGGGTGGTCAGGCTGTTCTTGAGGATCTGCTCCAGACCCAGGAACTTGAGCATACCCAGGGTGACCGTCGGGTTAAAGCGCAGGCCGCCCTTGTAGGGTCCAATGGCAGAGTTGAACTCGACACGGTAACCGCGGTTGACCTGAACCTTGCCCTGGTCGTCGACCCAGGGAACACGGAACATGACGATGCGCTCAGGCTCGACGAGGCGCTCCAGCAGGGCGGCCTCCTCGTACTCGGGATGGGCGTCGAGCGCCGGCTGGATGGTGCCGAGGATCTCGGTCGCGGCCTGGATGAACTCAGGCTGCTCGGGATAGCGGGCCTTGAGCTCTTCGAGAACTTTCTGCGTGTAGCTCATGCTTCCTCCAATGATGGGAAACGAAAAATGTTGGTCGCGGCACCCTATGCGCCGCGAACTTTATCGAGTATGGATAATATCGCACTGTTGCGGGAAAGTTTCGCATAAGCCGACGAGCAGATGTTTCGTTTTGATTACGATGCAGGTAGAAGCGTTTTTGAGTGCCTGACATGCAAAACCCGTGTTTCAAACCTGTTTCGTCCACGTGTTCCAAACCACCACATTGGGGACAGGCACCTTTGTGGTGGTTTTGGTGGTTAGAGGACGAGCTGATGGTAGTCGGCGGGGGTTATGCAGCCCTCGGTGGCGGCGCGGAAGGCGGCGAGGGCATCGCCCGAGAACGGCATGGCCCAGCACAGCCCGCAGCCGGCGGTGATGGAGCCGGGCAGCGGCATGATGCGCCCGGGCACACCGGCGGCAAGGCACAGCTGCTCGCATTCCATCACATCGAAGGTGCTGTCGAACGACACGATAATCTTGCGCTCGTGGTCGAGGGCCTCACCGGACGGGCCTTCGCGGTGCGACTCGCGATACGCAGCCGCCGCTGCCTCTTCCTCGGCCGTATGTCCACAGCCGCCGCGGCCGCAGGTGCAAGGCTCGGACCCATCGCAAGTGCAAGGTTCTCCCGTGTCGGGACAAATATCGTGAGACATGGCAACTCCAATCGTCTAGGCGAGTAACTCGGCCGCCGCAAACTCCTCGGGCGTATTGACGTTCTCGAAGCAGAGCGTCGAGCCGGCGACCGCGACAATCTGAGGCTCGTCCAAATACCCGGCGTTCACCCGGTCGATCAGGCAGCGGATTCGCTGACGGTCACCGGCGAGCAGTTCTTGGGCAACCGGCGCACACGCGTCACGGCGCCAGACGGCGCAAAGCGGCTCAATCCCCCGCTCCTCACGCGGCACGCACACGTCGAGCGCCTCGGCCTCAACATGACCGGCAAGCGCGCCGATGAGTTCCGGCGAGACAAACGGCATATCGCAGGCAACGATCGCCACGAGAGGCAGCCGAGCCGCAGCCAACGAGCTCGCGATGCCGCGCATGGCGCCCGCAGAGCCTTCAAGGTCCGCCACCACACGCGGCACCAGGCCGCCAAACGTGCGCTCCTCAAGGTAGGCAAGCTCGCTGGGACGCGAAGTCGTCACGACTAACTCACCGGCAACTGGCGCCAACCGACCCAGCACGCGCTCGATGAGCGGCTCGCCGCAAAACAACATCCGCGCCTTGTCGCAGCCCATGCGCGAGGACATCCCGCCCGCTTGAACGACACAAGAAAGATCGGCCCGTCTTACGGTAGTCATACGGCAAACCACCCCCATCGGCATGCTCAAAACCCGGAACAAGAAGCCAAGTACCGTCGCCGATAAAGCGGGCGGCACGGCAAACCCGTACAAAAACAAAACAGCGCCTTTGCGGCACGCAGCAAGACCGCGAGCACAAAAGCGCTGGTAGCGTATGGCGGGAACGTATGTGAATCGAACACATCCAAGACGTTTTGCACGCCTCGCAACGGTTTTGAGGACCGCGGAGCCCACCGGAGCCCATCCGTTCCCAAGTGCGGCGGTATTTTACCAAACCGAAACGGCTCCATCCCAAAAAGACGAACAAGAAGTTGCGGTGGAATAGTTCTTGTATTTGCTGCCAAAGCCTCCAAATAGGAACTATTTCACCGCAACTGAGGAGGCGGGAGCGAGTGACCGGCCTAGCGTAGGGAGCGCAGGCTGCCGGCTTCCTTGTCGAGCACCGTAAAGCGCACGGCATCCAGGTGCTCCAAGATGCTGATGGCGCGCTTGCGCGACACACCCAGGGCCTCGCGCAGCACGCTCGTGGTGGCAGCGCCGCCGGCTGCCTCAATGGCGGCGGCAACAAGCTCGCGCGCATGGGCCTCGGCGGCGGCAGACAAGGCAACGTCGCGCTCGACCTTAACGATCGAGCGGTTGAGCGAAAGCTCGCGCAGGGCACGCGTCATGGTGTCGCGATCGAGCTGCAACTGCTCGCCCACTTCGGGCAACGTCGGTGCATCGAGGCCGGCTTCGTCCAGCAAGGCAACGATACGTTCGCAGGCCTCGCGCACCACACGCGCCGCGGCGGCAGCGGAGTGCGGGTCGAATACCTCGGCACCCTCGGCGGCACACACGCCACGCGCGCAGCCCTCGGCAATCAGAGCCGCGGCAACGCCATCATCAGCGGCAGACCACGCAGCATGGGCAACGGCGCCAGGCGTAAAGCCCGTCTCCTTGGGAGCCGCCGCGTGCATGGCGGTCAGGGTCGCCGCCAGTGCATCCATCGCAGCGTCAAGCACCACGGCGTCCGCCAAGTAGTCCGCATCACCCACAGCAAGCTTGCGAACAGAGCCCTGCGACACCAACCCGCGCAGTGCGGCATCGACCTCGCCGACACCAAGATCCAAAGCGTCGGTAACATCAACCGCCGTAACCGGCAGCATCTGCAGCGCCAGCCAAGCGCCCACACCGCCCGCGGTATCGCCGGCCTCAAGCGCTGCAAGCAGCGTGCGCTCCCCCGCCGAAAGCTCGCGCGAGCGGCGGCAGCGCGAAAGCAGCACGCGCCCGCCGCCGATGAGCATAACGGGCGAATACGACAGCACCACGGCGTGGTCTCCGGCGCGCAGCGGCAGCGGCTCCCCCAGGCGCACCTGCACGGTACGGGTCTCGCCCACCGCCATGGGGGCCTCGCCCTCCAAAAGCATGATGCGACCGACAACCTCGGCCGTGCCGGCCATCACATGCACGCGCGCACCCGACTCGAGCACACGCGGCTTGGCTCCCTCACGGCCCAGGTAGGTGAACGTCATCATAAAGCGTAACGTCTGACCAAAGCGATTCGCCACGCCCAGCAACTCGCCGCGGTCAAGCGCCGCGACACCCTCACCAACTAGGTTGAGCGCCACACGCTGACCGGGAAGCGCCTGCTGCG
>CABSZR010000113.1 GCA_902482185.1 uncultured Collinsella sp.
ACCAGATTCCTCGTTCATTCAGTTCGACGATGCAAAGCAACAGGGCGCCGCTTCGGCGGCGTCCGCCTCTCGTCGCAAGGCGCTCCTTGGCGTTCTTGCTGCCGCGTGCACCATTCTGATCGTCGTCTCGCTGGGCTTCGTCCATCCTTCCGAGAGCGGCGCCTGGTCCATTGACTGGATCGTTCAGACCGTGACGGGGGAGAGCGTCGTCGCCAAGGACACCAAGGGGTTTGGCTCGACTACGACTACGACTTCGGGCGAGGCCAGTTCCAAGGATTCCGAGTCTTCAAACAAGGAATCGGACAAAAACTCGGATAGCAAGAAGTCCGAGGACCGGGGCGGCAAGAAGTCTGGCGATAAATCCGCTGCCCAAAATACGGGAGCCGGTGATACTTCCAATGCGTCTGGCGGTGCTTCTTCGGGCGGTGGCCAGTCGTCTGATGGAGCCTCATCCTCTAATGGTGGAAACGCCTCCTCGGGCAGCCAAAGCGGCTCACAGGAGTCCAACTACGTTACGGTGACGGTTTCGGTCACATCGAGCGCTGTGGGCAATCCCGTGTCCTCTGGCGGCACCTTTACCTTTAACGAAGGCGCCACCGTTTACGATGCCCTGTGCGCGCTGGGCCTTTCTGTCAACGCACACGGCTCATCGTACGGCACGTATGTTTCTGCGATTGGTGGTTTGGCCGAGAAACAGTACGGCGGCACGAGCGGCTGGATGTACTCCGTCAACGGCACAACGCCCATGACGGCCTGCAGTAACTACGTTCTCTCCAATGGCGACAACGTCGTTTGGTATTACGTAACGGGCTAGAGGCCTCGACATAGCGCGCCAGACGGGCGGTTCGGACAAACATCCGGGCCGCCCGTTTTTCGTGCGAATGGGACTGGGTCGCCGGGTCTCTCGGCAAACAAAAAACCGGTTGGAATGGGAATTCCAACCGGTTATACATTCAAGCAAATAGTGAATCGACTATGACCGTGCGCCCTCGAGGAAGAAGCGGCGGCTGAAGTAGTTGTACCAGGTGACCAGGAACGTGGCGATGGCCTTCATGGCCTGGTAGCCGATGCTCAAAAACGTGACGCCCACAAACATGTACAGGTCGTTGAGGCCCAAACCAATCACCGACAGGATGGTGAAGATCGTGAACTCACGCTTGCGGCTCATGCCTTCGCGGTGGTCGAACACGTACTTCATGCTGAGCCAGTAGTTGACCACAACGGACGTGATAAACGAGACCGTGGTGCTCATCAAAAAGTCGAGGTGGAACAGCTCGACGAGCGCAATGAGCATGCCCCAGTCGATGCCAAAGGAGATAAGACCCACGACAGCGAACTTGAGGAATTGCTTAGTATGAGGTTGTGCCAGTGCCTTGCGCACGTAATCACATCCAATGCGTTGATGAATCGAGCAGAGGATACTTTAGAGCTTTTACAAGGGAAACGTAAGGTCTTTGCCAATAACTATATGAACTTGCCAAATTTTCAAGAGCTAATCCGCAAACGTAAAATATTTGCCCGTAAACGAGCGACACCCACGGACGATACTGCGCTGAGTGCGCGTCGTCCGTGGGCGCCGTAATGCTGCAGGGGTTTCGAGCTATTTTGTCTCGTCGCCCTCCAGGAAGATTTTTCGGGTCACAAAGTTGTAGACCATGACAAGCGCGGTGGCGCAGATCTTGGCGATATTGGCCTCGAGTCCCAGGCCGGCGTTGAGCGCCAGCACGATGCCGTCGTTGAGCACCAAACCGATCACGGACAGCACGACAAAGATGATGAACTCGCGGCGGCGGCTCATGCCTTCCTTGTGCGCAAACACGTACTTCATGCTTGCGAGGTAGTTAAAGATGAGCGAGATGATAAAGCCGCTGGTGTTGGCGATTAGGATGTTGAGGCCGAGACCGTAGTGGAGCAGATTCATAATGCCAAAGTCGATAACCGTGGCAATGACACCGACGACGCCAAATTTCATGATCTGCGCAAGGAGCTTTTGCATGGTACCTGCCTTAGGGTGGCGCGGGGACGCCGTGGGGATGACAAACTCAGCAAGTTTAGCCAATCCCCGCGGGTGGGGCTAGACGCGCTCCTCGATAGCACCGTTTCTATATGCATCGAGCAGCTGGCGCAGATCCTGGATCTGGCTGCGAATCTTGGCGCCAGTATCGGTGTCGCTCACCATGCGGCGACGGTCTGCTTGGTCAAAACGGTTGGTCTCGCTTTCGATGTCCACGTTGCGCGTGAGTGCCTCGGCAACCGTCGTAAAGGCCCGGTGCGACTTGAGGCGGCAGCCGCGCGAGCTCGAGATGAGCGTATAGCCGGCGATGCCCGTCTTGGGATGGTAAGCGCGGCAGAAGCCGCCATCGATGACCAGCAGCTTGCCCTCGGCGCGGATGGGCTGCTCGCCCTTGGTGGTTTTAACGGGCGTGTGGCCGTTGATGATGTGGCCGGTCGGCGAGCATGCCATGGGCGCGACGCCAAACTCGCGCATGATATCATCGCAGACCGAGGGCGACTTGGTAAGCGTAAAGTACGGGTCCATCGGCTCGACCCAGGTGCTCTTATCGGCGATATAGGCGCGCTCAAAGGTACGCACCAGGCGTCCGCTGGCGGGTGAATTGAAGCCAATCCACAGGTACCACATCCAGTCGAGGGCATCGCGGTCGCCCACGCGCCACGCGCGGCGGGCGATGTGGTCGCAAAAATCGAGATAATCACGGCCAGCGTGCCAGGTGCCCAGGCAGTTCATGCTGCTAAAGGTGCCGTCCTCGTTGAGCGGCACGCAGCCATGGAAGAGCAGGTTGCCGTTGGCGACCTTGTACATCGAGCCGTGGGAATAGAGGAAATCGATATGGCGATGCAGGTGATCGGCGGTGACAAACTCGGACACGAGCTTGTCGATGATGTGCTGCTCCTGAGACGTGAGCGTATAGGGGTCCGCCGGGTCGACGGTGGGGAAGTCGTTGGTCGTGAGCGGCCACACGCTGCCGTCGGCGAGCGTGACCGTGCCGGTGTCGTGGTCGATCTTGTCGAGTAACAGGCGGTCGGTCATATCGAACTCGGGGTGGCGCTGGATAATCTGGCCCTCGAGCTTAAAGAGCAGCACGTTGATGGCCTTGATCAGCGGGGTGATGGACTCACCGGCGGTGTAGGTGGCATCGGCAAAGGCGACAAGCTCACGCAGCGAGATGCCGTAGTCGTTCTCCAGGATCTCGTAGTTGTCGTAGCGTAGGTTGTTGCGCAACACCGTGGCGATGCAGGCGGGCTCACCGGCCGCAGCGCCCATCCACAGCAGGTCGTGGTTGCCCCACTGGATGTCGAGCGAATGGTAGGTGAGCAGACGGTCCATAATCTTGGCCGCGCCGCCGCCGCGGTCGAAGATGTCGCCCACCAGGTGCAGGTGGTCGACGGCCAGGCGCTTGATGAGCGAGGCGAGCGACTCAATAAAGTCGTCGGCGCTGGCGGTCTCCAGGATGGACTCCACGATGCGCTCGTGATAGCGCACGCGATAGTTGTTCTCGTCCGGGTGCGTGTGCAACAACTCGTCGATGATATAGGCGTAATCGCGCGGGATGGCCTTACGCACCTTGGAGCGGGTATAACGGCTCGAAAGCGAGCGGGCAACCACAATGAGCTGGTCGAGCATGGTCTTGTACCAGGTGGGCGAGTCCTCGCGCTGACTGCGGACCAGGTCGATCTTCTCGCGCGGGTAGTAGATGAGCGTACACAGCTCGCCCTTTTCGTCAAAGGAGAGCGTGTCGCCAAAGATCTCGTCGACATGTTCGCGCACGACGCCCGAGCAGTTGTTGAGGATGTGCATAAAGGCTTCGTACTCACCATGCACGTCGCTCATAAAATGCTCGGTGCCCTTGGGTAGGTTGAGGATGGCCGAGAGGTTGATAATTTCGGTAAATGCGGATTGTTCGGTGGGGAACTGTCTCGACAGCAGGCGCAGATACTTGAAGTCTTGCGGGTTGCGATCGAATGCGACCATGAAACACCTTCCGATGGGGCTGGTAAAACTGATAAACAGCGTCAAACGTTTATCAGTATGCGCCGCTTTTGTTTCGATTTTGCGCCAGCGGCTGAATTGTCGGCTGAATGGTTTGGTAAATCGATTTAGTGAAGGTAGATGTGTTGGTTGGGTGGAGACGACAGAGGGTGTTTTCTCAGATATTTATGCGTGGGGCCGGTGGAGACGATGGTGGTAAAGATGTTCACTATTTTTGGTTCGATTTGGTAAATAGTGGACATATGTACCGCATGTAGGCTCACTGTGCGATAATTTGCGCAGCAATGAGTAAGGAGCCTCATATGAGTGATTATGTCCTGACCTGTGAATCCGCCGCCGACCGAACCCGTGAGTTCTTTGCGGCGCGCAATATCCCTGTCGTGTGTTTTCATTACGAGATCGACGATGTTGTCTATACGGACGATCTGTATCAGTCGATTACGCCGGACAAGTTTTTTGCCCAGATTGCCGCGGGCGCCATGCCCAAGACGTCTCAGGTGAGCGTGGGCGAGTACGAGGAGTTTTGGGAGCCGTTTGTTGCCGAGGGTAAAGACGTGCTGCACCTGACGTTGTCGTCGGGTATTTCGGGCACGTATGGATCGGCCTGCGTCGCGGCGCAGATGCTCGCGGATCGCTATCCCCAGGGCGGCAAGGTGCGCGTCATCGATTCGCTGGGGGCGTCTTCGGGCTTTGGTCTGTTGCTGGAATATGCCGCCGACGTGCGCGATAGCGGGGCTTCACTCGACGAGACGGCTGCCTGGATCGAGGAGCACAAACTCAACCTGCACCACTGGTTCTTCTCGACCGATCTGTCGAGCTACCTGCGCGGCGGTCGCATTTCGGCCGCGAGCGCGATCATCGGCACGGCGCTCAAGATTTGCCCGCTTATGACGGTCGATTGCGAAGGTAAGCTGTCGCCACGTGAGAAGATTCGCACCAAGAAGCGCGCGATTTCCGAGATGGCTAAGACCATGATGGCACACGTGCAGGGCGGTACGGATTATTCGGGTAAGTGCATCATGTCGCACTCGGCGTGCCGCGAGGATGCCGAGGCAGTTGCGGCGCTGATTGAGGAACAGGTTCCGCAGCTTAAAGGCAAGATTGAGATCAATGACATCGGTACTCTGATTGGCTCGCATACCGGACCTGGTACGGTGGCGCTCTTCTTTATGGGTGACAAGCGCGTGGATTAATTTGCCCCATCACGTCGCTGCATGATTGCTCAAACGAAAACGGCCCGCCTCACGTTTGAACCGCGCCCCAAATCTTGGACGCCCTAAATAGCGACTAGGCCGCAAGGGCCT
>CABSZR010000114.1 GCA_902482185.1 uncultured Collinsella sp.
TATCGCGGCCGATGGAGGCATCGTCTAGGTTAAGGCTTTGGCCGGCCCAGTACAGGTCGCCCTCGGCGCCAGACGGAGTTGAGTCGGCTTCGGTTGCGAGTACGTTGCCCGCGGTGTCTGTGCCGGCGAACGACGCCGTGGGCAGTACGGTCAGCGCAAGCGCAATCAGTGCGAATAGGAGGACGATGCGGGCCCGCGCTTTACGGCGCTGGGTCGACGGTGCTAGGTTGCAGGGCATAGTGAATCCTTCGTTAGATACTCGACATGTATCTAACAGGGTACCCAACGCGCGGGCGCTCTAAAAGAACCTCTCGGTTGCATTTCGAAGGATGGGCCCGCGCCACCTATTTTTTGCGGTGCAAAAAGCGTGCGATGTCTTCCTCGGTGGGGCTTTTGATGTCAAAGCGCAGCGAGAGCCAGCGCAGACCCATGGTCACGACAACGCATACGATCAGCGCGGCGACATTGCTCATGATGCCGCTCATAACGAGACACACGTAGCTTGTCGATCCGGCGATGGCGGCGATGGCATAAAAGTTAGTACGTTGGAAAATGCCCGGAACCACGCCCATAAAGCCGTCGCGCAACATGCCGCCGCCCACCGCGGTGAAAAAGCCCATCATGATGCACACCGCCGGCGCAAAGCCGTAGACCAGCGCCTTGTCTGCTCCAGTGGCGGCGTAGATGCCGACCGAGATGATGTCGAGCAGGGGAATGAGTTTTTCGGGCTTGTCGACGATAGCCGGGAAGATATAGATGATGGCTGCCGTGGCAATGGAAAGCGGGAGCGCCATCGGCTGGTTGAGGATGTAAACGTTGCCCACCTGCAGCGTCATATCGCGCAAAAGACCGCCGCCCAGACCGCAGACCACCGCGAGCGCGACCGCGCCCACCAGGTCGAGTTTGTGCTCGCGTGCGACCAACACGCCCGAGATCGATGCCGCGACGACGGCGAACATCTCGAGCCAAAACGGGATGGCAACCATGGCATCCGAGGCGTGTGCGGTAACGATCATAGCGGCGGCAACGGGCAAGATGGGGTCCTTTGAGTTACGGGTTTAGACAATGCCCGTACATAGTACATGTTTGGCGCCGATTGCGACCCTATTGCTCGGCAAACGGTCGGGACTGGGTACGGTCATAGGTTCCATGTTTGGGGATCCGGGTTGATGCTGAACGCGATGGGGGCGTGGTCGAATAGGAGGGATGTCCAAATTTTGAGCTCCGCTCAAAATTTATCCGGTCGGCTTGCGCCGACCGCGCTGCGCTAAAAACGCGCCACGGGCGCGTTTTCTTTACGCTCCGGGCCCTGGCGGGTTCGAATCCCTCCTCCTCCGCCGTGTTTGCTTGTTGGGGACTCAAAACAAAAAAGCTCCCATTCTCGGGAGCTTTCTCAACCAAAATGGCGGAGGAGGAGGGATTCGAACCCTCGTGACCTTATATAGGCCAAACGGTTTTCGAGACCGCCGCATTCAACCACTCTGCCACCCCTCCGCGTGGGGTAAAAACAAAGCAGGCTCGAAGGCCTGCTTTGGAATTAACTGGCGGAGAGTCAGGGATTTGAACCCTGGAGACGCTTTTGACGCCTACACGATTTCCAATCGTGCTCCTTCGGCCACTCGGACAACTCTCCGTTAAATGCGAAAGTCAGTATACACGAGGAATCGCAAAGTGCAAACAGAAAAGTTGGCATTTTTTAAAACGCTTGGCCGCGTTTGGCGTTGCAGCGGGGTTTGAGATGCCAAAAAACGGCTTCCGACCAGCGTAGTTGATCAACTCAATTGTTCAAAAGGGGTATTTATAAGCGATTTTGCAATGAATTTAAAAATCTTTGGGTGGTGCTGTGGGCCACTGGTATGCATTTTGCGACCACAACCATGCGCCCGTTGACCTGCGACTTGGCTCAGCTTGTCCTCACGGCACCGTATCTTGTCCACAGATCCGTCAAGCTTTTGGTCAGCATTTGGTTGGAATGCGCATGAAACGTCGTGCGAGTATGGGCATATGTGGAGGTCATGAGGTTGTAGCTGCATATTCTTGCAGCCTAGGAGGTTGAAAGATATTATTACCAAGTCTTTTCCTGCTTCAGGCGCACCTTCACGACCTGAAGCCACATTTGCCCAGAGGAGGTGACAATATGAAGGCTTATGAACTGCTGTTCTTTGTTGACCCGTCGCTCGACCCCGAGACTCGTCTCGCTGTTATGAAGCGTATCGATACCACGATCGCTGAGGGCGCTGGCAAGGTCGACTCCGTTGACGAGTGGGGCAAGCGCAAGCTCGCCTACGAGATCAACGACCTCACCGATGGTGACTACACCCTCATCAACTTCCACGCAGATCCTACCCAGATCGCCGAGCTTGATCGCGTCCTGCGCATCACCGACGCTGTGGTCCGCCACATGATCGTCCGTCGCGACGACCAGGAGTAAGACTGTCGTTTTGGACTGGGCTTGTGCCCCAAGAGGAAGTAGTGAGTTATGAGCATCAATCGAGTGAACATCACCGGTAACCTCACGCGTGATCCCGAGCTGCGCGCCACCGCTGGCGGAACCCAGGTTCTGTCCTTTGGCGTCGCCGTGAACGATCGTCGCCGCAACCCGCAGACTGGCGAGTGGGAGGACTATCCCAACTTTGTCGACTGCACCATGTTCGGCACCCGCGCCGAGGCCGTGAGCCGTTTCCTGGCAAAGGGAAACAAGGTCGCGATCGAGGGCAAGCTGCGCTACAGCTCTTGGGAGCGCGACGGCCAGCGCCGGAGCAAGCTTGAGGTCATCGTCGATGAGATCGAGTTTATGAGCTCCCGTGGTGGCCAGGGTGGCTACGATCAGGGCGGTTACGCCCCCGCAGCTCCCGCGCCCGCAGCACGTCCTGCCGCACCGGTGGCTACGCCGCCCGCGGTCGACGTCTACGATGAGGACATCCCGTTTTAAGGGCTGTTCACCTATTTTTGAGTGAGAGGCGGCTTCGGTTCGCCGAAGTTGCCAAATGAAAGGTATTTTGACATGGCTAATGATTTTTCTGCACGTCAGCCGCGTCGTAAGTACTGCCAGTTCTGCAAGGAGAACACTGAGTTCATCGACTATAAGGACACTCAGCTTCTCCGTAAGTACATGACCGACCGTGGCAAGATCAAGCCCCGTCGCGTCACTGGCGCTTGCACGCAGCATCAGCATGACATCGCCAACGCCATCAAGCGCGCCCGCGAGATGGCTCTCCTGCCGTACACCGTCCCCGTGGTTTCCTCTCGTGGCAACCGCGACCGCGGCTAAGAAGGGAGACGCATCATGAAGGTTATTCTTCTCGATGAGATCAAGGGCAAGGGCGGCGAGGGTGACGTCGTAGAGGTCGCTCAGGGTTACGCTGAGAACTTCCTGTTCCCCAAGAAGCTCGCTGTTGCCGCCACCAAGGGCAACCTCAAGCAGCTTGACGAGCGTCGCAACAACATCGCCAAGCGCGAGGCCGTCCGTCTGGCTACCGCCAACGAGACCAAGGCTGCCTTCGAGGGCAAGACGGTCACCGTTGACGTCAAGGTCGGCGACGAGGGCATCCTCTTTGGCTCCGTTACCGCCGCTATGATCGCTGACGCCATCAAGGCTCAGCTCGGTATGGACATCGACCGCAAGCGCGTCGAGCTCGGTAAGCCCATCAAGGTTGCCGGTGCCCACACCGTTGCCATCTCGCTGTACCGCGAGATCAAGGCCGAGGTTGTCGTTCTCGTCGGCGTTACCGCCGAGGAGCTCGCTGCCGAGGCTGAGGTCGAGGAGGCCGCTGAGGTCGCCGAGGCCGAGACCGCCGAGGTCGAGACTGAGGCTGCTGCCGAGTAGCATTTGCTGCAACGCAACAATCTTGTTCTAAGAAGGGCGCTCTGGGAAACCAGGGCGCCCTTTTGTTTTTTGCGCTGAGTGAGTGTCATGGTGAACGTTGCGTCGAAGTCCTATATACAGGACCGTTCATCCGTTTGGTTCGGTGATGATTGGCGGCGCGCGGCGCGTTTTGGGACCGTGGCTGATACTATGGATGCTCGCAAGCGATATGAATGAGGATGCTCATGGCATATGACGATAGGGAGACGGGGCTGACGGTCGAGGACCGCGGCTCAAAGTTGGGTCTTCCCCAAAACCAAGATGCAGAGGCCAATGTACTGGCCGCTATGCTGCTATCGCCCGAGGTGGTCGAAGAGGCCCAGGTCGAGCTGCAGCCCGATGATTTCTACCGGCCCATTCATAAGACCATCTACACCGCGATGGTCGATATGTACAACAGCCGCATTCCCATCGACTCCATCTCGCTGATCGATTACCTGCGAAGCATCAACAAGCTCGATGCCGTGGGCGGCGAGGCCTACATTTTGGAGCTGATGGGTCAGACTCTGTCGCTCGTGAACTGGCAGCACCATGCCGCCATCGTTCGTCGCGATTCGATGCTGCGCGAGCTGATCGGCGCCACCAACGAGATCAACGCGCTGGCATATAACGCCCCCACCGACACCAAAGAGGTCGTGGAGCTAGCCGAGAGCAAGCTGCTCAAGGTCACGGCGCGCGAGGTCAAGTCGAGCTATAAGACACTGACCGAGTTTATGGTCGAGGCCTATAACGAG
This sequence comes from uncultured Collinsella sp., assembly GCA_902482185.1. Classification (GTDB taxonomy): domain Bacteria; phylum Actinomycetota; class Coriobacteriia; order Coriobacteriales; family Coriobacteriaceae; genus Collinsella. The sequence goes on from CABSZR010000114.1 coordinate 4,600, forward strand.
GCCGAGGAAGTGTGTAAGGCCGGCGGACAGGCCGCGGGCGTGCCCACCGGCTTCCCGTCGCTCGACCGCATGCTTATGGGTTTCCGCGAGGGCCAGCTCATCATTATCGGCGCCCGCCCTGCCGTGGGTAAGACGTCGTTCGCCCTGAATCTGGCGCTCAACGCTGCCGCTGCCGGTTATACCGTCGGCTTCTTCTCGCTGGAGATGTCGGGCAAAGAAATTGCCCAGCGTCTGATTTGCGCCTACGCCATGATCTCGATCAGTGACTTCCGCATGGGCCGCATTAGCCCCGAGCAGTGGGCCAATATCAACGAGGCCACGCAGACCTTGTCCAAGCTCGATATTCTGATTGACGATACGCCCGGCACCACAGTGACCGAGATTCGCGCCAAGAGCCGCCGCATGCTCCATAACAAGGAGAAGGCAATCATCATCCTGGACTACCTGCAGCTGGTGAGTCCTCCGCCGGGACGCCGCTCCGAGAGCCGTACCGTCGAGGTTTCGGAGATGTCGCGTGGTCTGAAGATCATGGCCAAGGAGCTCAAGATCCCGCTCATTGCACTGTCGCAGCTGTCGCGTCAGGTTGAGTCCCGTACCGGCAAGCGCCCGCAGCTGTCCGACCTGCGTGAATCGGGCTCCATCGAGCAGGACGCCGACATCGTTATGTTCTTGGACCGCTCCGCTGATG
>CABSZR010000115.1 GCA_902482185.1 uncultured Collinsella sp.
CACCTGCGCTGGCTGCTCAAGGCCATGGAGGTGGGCGTCAACGTGGGTGGCTACTTCCTGTGGAGCCTGCAGGATCAGTTCTCCTGGACCAACGGTTACAACAAGCGTTACGGCTTCTTCTACGTTGACTTTGAAACCCAAAAGCGCACACCCAAGGCAAGCGCATACTGGTATAAGCACGTGGCGCAAACCCGTCGTCTGGACTAGCGGCTTGCGACGAGCGGTTGGCGGAGTTGCACCGCCCACATAACCTGTCCCCCATTTCTCAGCCGGGGGTGGCACGTCACACGGCGCGCCGCCCCCGGTCTTTTTGGGCGGTTCGGGGTCCGTTTGTCTCAATCTGTAACATCTAGCCGAGTTTTTGGGTCCTAGCTGTTACAGATTGAGACAAATAGGCAGAACGAGCTGAACCTACGCCCGTATATCTTTGACAGTCGAGCGTTCGACCAGCGTGCTCGGCACATGAATCGCCTCGATAGACGAGCTCTCTCCAATCGCCGCCTCAAACGCAAGCTTACCGACACCGCGCAAATCAAATCGCAGCGTCGTCAGCCGATTGTGAGGAACAAGTCCCTCGAGTGCGTCGTCGATACCAACCACGCTCACGTCGTCGGGCACGGACAGGCCCGCGTTCTCGAGCGCGGCGATAACGCCCAGCGCCATCTGGTCATTTGCCGCAAGCACGGCAGTCGGCGCCTGCGACCCGCCGGCAAGCACCTCGGCCGCAATCCGCTCGCCCATGGCGTACCCACTGTCCGCACTCCAATCGCCACGCAGCATCGGAGCGGCATCGACATGAGCACGACCCAGCGTATCGCGCCAACCGGCCTCACGAAAACGCGAGGAAATCGAGTTTTCCGGACCCGCCACAAACCGCATATTCGAGTGACCATGTTCCAGCAGATAATTGGTCAACAGCTCGCACGAACCATACTGGTCGGAGTCGATCGTCGTGCAGCGCGGATGCGCATACATGGACAGGATGACCGTTCGCACTCCCGGCTGGGGAACAAACTCCTCAAAATCGGGAGCCATGCGGTTCATGTTGAGAATCATGCCGTCGACGGGTCGCTCGACCATGCGGCGCGAGGCATCGGCAAGTGCATAGGGCTTGTCGCCGCCCATCTCGATCATAGTGACGGCAAAATCGTGCTCGCGCGCCGCTTGCATGATACCCTCGAGCGTCGCCAGGTTACCGACACGTGTGATGTTGTACATGCACAGGCCAATAGAACGATACGACCCGCCGCGCAACGCCGCTCCAGCAAAATTGGGACGAAAGCCCAGCTCTTCCATGGCGGCCAGCACACGCTTGCGCGTCTTTTCCGTCACGTTGGGCATACCGTTGACCACGCGAGACACAGTCTGGCGGCTCACGCCAGCGAGCGCCGCAACCTCTGCCGCGCTCGCCGAACGACCATTCCTTGTCTGCTGATCCATGCCTTCCACGCTAACCTGCTTCCCAACTATTCCCCGCGCCCATGGCGCATCGTACATACATTGATAACGTGCTCATGATACCCGAGCCATATACCACAACATGAAAACTTCTGTCAATCAAAACCGCTTACCGAACAAATACAACCGTTCGCGGCTGTTTGAAGTTGTTTTGTTTCTATACATCCCAGCCGGATGTTAACGTGCTCATTGTCAAATGTTCACGTGCTCATTTTGGTTCTAATCATTTATAGATAGTGTTTATCGGGCTTTTTCACCGCTGAACGCTAACCAGGGAGCCTCCTGAGCGCAAACGCACAATATCGAACAGCGAGACGAGAGGGTGTATGCATATGTCTTTGCTAAACCGCGTACAGCAGCTGCCGAAGGGCTTTGTTTGGGGCGCCGCAACCGCCGCGTACCAAACGGAAGGTTCCACGAAGGTGGCAGGCAAGGGTAAGACCATGTGGGACGATTACCTTGTCGCCCAGGGTCGCTTTTTGCCCGACCCGGCCAGTGATTTCTACAACCGCTACGAGGAGGATATCCGCCTTTCTGCCGAGCATGGACTCAACGCCATTCGTGTGTCCATCGCCTGGACCCGCATCTTCCCCAACGGCGACGATGCCGAACCCCTCGCCGAGGGCGTTAAGCACTACCACGAGCTGTTCGCCTGCTGCAAAAAGTATGGCGTCGAGCCCTATGTGTCCCTGCATCACTTTGACTCCCCCGCCGCCCTGTTCAACCAGGGCGACTGGCTCAACCGCAAGACCGTCGACGCCTATGTGCGCTATGCCGAGTTCTGCTTCCGCGAGTTCCGCGAGGTCAAGAATTGGTTCACCATCAACGAGCTCATCAGCCTCTCGCACTCCCAATACATCCAAGGCAACTTCCCGCCCAACCATCACTTTGATGTGACGAGCGGCATCCAGAGCCAGCACAACGAGCTCGTTGCCCACGCCCGCGCCGTCAACCTGTATAAGGATCTTGACGAGACCGAGCACCTGGGCGGACGCATTGGCATGGTCAACGTCCTGACGCCGGCATATCCTGCCACCGACTCGCCCGCCGACCAGCACGCCGCCGACCTGTACAACGCCTTCTACACCGACTTCATCATGGACGGCGCCTTCCTGGGTCACTACTCCGCGCGCACCCTCTCACTCATCAACGAGATTCTGCGTGCCAACAACGCCACACTTACGGTTGAGGACAGCGACATGGAGGAGCTCGCCAAGGCGGCGCCCCGCAACGATATGTTCGGCCTCAACTACTATCAGTCGGCGTTTATCGCCGCCTACGATGGCGAGTCAACCAACAGCTTTAACGGCACCGGAGACAAGGGCACCTCGTGCTTTAAGTTTAAGGGCGTCGGGCAGCAGGTCGATATGCCGGGTATCCCCACCACCGACTGGGATTGGCTCATCTACCCGCAAGGCCTCTACGACACGCTCAAGCACATCAGCGCCACCTATCCCAACCTCCCCGTCATCTATATCACCGAAAACGGCCTGGGCCACAAGGACCCCGAGCCCGACGCAAACGGCATCGTCGCCGATCCCGAGCGCATCGACTTTGTCGACCAGCACATGGAGAAGGTGCTCCAGGCGCGCGCCGAGGGCGTCGACGTCCAGGGCTACTTTATCTGGAGCCTGCAGGACCAGTTCTCGTGGGCCAATGGCTATAACAAGCGCTACGGCCTGTTCTACATCGACTTCGACACGCAAAAACGCTACATCAAGCAGTCGGCACTCTGGTACAAGGAGCTCGCCGACACTATGGCGGACGCGCAGTAGCGCATCGCCTCGCTTTCCCCCGAGAAGGGAGCGGCCCTATGCGATACAAACCCAGCCGCTCCCCTCTCTCCCCCTGGGACCGGCCCCGCCTGCACCCGGGCTTTTAGCAAGCGGGAGACCATATAGGTTTTCAACGTCCATGCCATTAAGATTTCATGCAAAGAGGAGCGTGAACTATGGAATCGATCGTTAAGTTCTTGGAGAAAGGTCAGCCGTACTTCGACAAGGTCTCTAAGAACATCTACCTTCAGGCCATTAAAGACGGCTTTTTGGCAGCAATGCCCATTATCCTGTCTTCTTCTGTCTTCCTGCTTATTTCGACCCTGCCGGGCGTTGTCGCCACGGTCGGCGGCTTTACGCTGCCCGACTGGTGGAACGTCGACGTCGTGAACTTCTGCAACAAGGTTTACAACTTCACGATGGGCGTCGTGGGCATCATGGTCGCCGGCACCACCGCAAGCGCGCTGACCGGCTCCAAGAACCGCCGCATGCCTGCCGGCAAGGCTATCAACGCCACGAGCACCATGGTCGCCGCCATGTGCGCTATGCTCATCTTGGCCGTTACCCAGACGAGTGCCAAGATCGACGGCGCCGATGTCTCGGTGTTCTTTACCGACAACATGGGCACCAAGGGCCTGCTGAGCTCCTTTGTCGCCGCATTTGCCACGGTCAACATCTATGCCTTCTGCATTAAGCGAGACATCACCATCAAGCTGCCCAAAGAAGTCCCCGGCGCCATCGCCCAGAACTTCCGCGACATCTTCGCCTTCAGCTTCTCCATCCTGTTTGTCGCCGTCATCGACGTTATCTGCCGCACCTGCTTGGCCGTCCCGTTTGCCAACGTCATCTCCACGCTGGTGAGCCCGCTGTTCGCCGCTGCCGATTCCTACGCCGGCCTCGCCCTCATCTGGTTCATGATCCCGCTGTTCTGGTTCATGGGCATCCACGGCCCCTCGGTCGTTAAGCCTGCCCTCAACGCCGCGCTGTTTGGCAACATCACCACCAACCTCGCCACGCTGCAGGCCGGCGGTCACCCCGCCCTCGCCCTGACCGAGAACTTCGGTAACTACATCGGCGAACTCGGCGGCACCGGCGCCACGTTCATTGTCCCGATCATCTTCCTGCTCTTTATGCGCTCCAAGCAGCTCAAGGCCGTCGGCAAAGCCTCTGTCGTACCCGTGATGTTCGCCGTCAACGAGCCGCTGCTGTTCGCCGCGCCCATCATCCTCAACCCGTACTTCCTGATCCCGTTCCTGTTTGCCCCCGTGGCCAACGTCCTCATTGGTAAGTTCTTCATCGACTTTTTGGGCATGAACGGCTTTATCTATGCCATGCCGTGGGCACTCCCCGGACCGATCGGCACCTTCATCGACACCAACTTCCAGCCGATCTCTCTGGTCCTGGTTGTCGTCCTGCTGGTCGTTGACTTCTTGATCTACTACCCGTTCTGCAAGGCCTACGACAACGTCCTGTGCAAGCAGGAGGCCGAGACCCTGGCCGAAGAAGAGGCCGAGGAGACCAAGGCCGTCAAGACCGCTGCCGCCCCCGCCGTTGAGGCTCCTGTTGTCGAGACCGCTTCTGCCACTGAGGCCTCCGCAGCTCCGTCCGCCCTTAAGGGCAAGGATCTGAGGGTTCTGGTTCTGTGCGCTGGCGCCGGCACCTCTGCACTGCTCGCCAACGCGCTTAAGGAAGGCGCCGACGAGCTGGGCATCGACATTACCGCCAACGCCGGTGCCTACGGCAGCCACTACGCCATCATGGACCAGTACAACGTCATCGTCCTGGCTCCGCAGGTTCGCACCTATTACAACGAGATGAAGGCCGACACCGACCGCCTGGGCATCACGCTGCTGTCGCCCAAGGGCAAACAGTACATCGACCTCACTAAGGATCCCAAGGGTGCCGTCGCCTGGATCGAGGAAAACCTCGAGGCATAAGACGCTGACACCACCTGCCGCTTGCAGACAATAAATGGCCCGTGCATCGATGTGAACTGCCTCCCATTTCTTGGACATGAGAAATGGGAGGCTTTCTTTATGCGCGT
>CABSZR010000116.1 GCA_902482185.1 uncultured Collinsella sp.
ACAGCCGCGCAGCCCGCCACGATCAGCCCGTTCTTTGCGGGCCGCTTTGCCAGCGACCGAGCGACCGAGCGGCAGCACACAGGGCCGCAAACTCGGCATGAGCCGAAGGATCCTGGTCGAGCTCGCGCCGATTGTGCGCCCTCGCGACGATCTCACCGTCGCGCACCACTACGGCTCCGATGGGCACCTCGCCCACCGCCGCGGCGGCGCGCGCCCCGGCCAGCGCCTCGCGCATGAACTTCTCGTCGATTTCGGTGATCGTCATCGTTCGCCTTCCCTGTTGCAAATTCAAAACGATGCTATCATTACGACTCACGGAGAGATGGCAGAGCGGTTGAATGCGGCGGTCTTGAAAACCGTTGAGCGCGAGAGCGTTCCGGGGGTTCGAATCCCCCTCTCTCCGCCACCTTAGTGATTCACCGGCGTCATGGTGCGCTCAAACAGCGCGTCGACCACGTCGGCTATCTCGGGTCGACGCTCAAGATCGTGGCCCGATTCCCACCATATCGTGAAAAGTCGAATAATACCGCCGGCGACAAACTCAGACGTCGTCTCGAGTGACACGGGGGCCAGGGCATCCTCGGCAAGCACGTTCATCACACGCTCGCGGATGGAGCGGGCAATGCGGTCGCAAATAACGTTGGTCAACATGCCCGACATGCTGCTTGCCAAAATGTTATCCATGAGCCGCTCGTGCGCCAGAATCAAATCCATGGCATCGTCCAAAATCGCGTGCCGAAGCGCGCGCACGTCCTCGGCAGATACCGCGCCGGCCTCATCGGGCTGTTTTTGCGGCAAGCCCGACATGAGCTCATCGATATAAAAGGCAAAGTAATCGTTCTTGTCGCGAAAGTGCTTGTAGAACGTCGTGCGGCGAATCATGGCGCGGTCGCACAGCATGGCAACCGTCAGGTCCTCAAAACGATGCTCCTCGAGAAGCTCGGTAAAGGCATCGAACAGGGCGCGGTAGGTTTTCTTGATGCGAAGGTCCACTGGTATCGCCATCCTCAGGGCAAAGACAACACTCGTCAATCTGTCGCATATCTTACACCTGTACCTCGCGCGCTTTGCCCCGGTGCCGGCCCCGCCGAAAACACAACGCTTACCGGAAAGTTCGGCACGGCAAAACGTTGCGGGTATACTAGTAGCGTTACACCAACGGCAGCCGGCGGAAGACGCCGCGGCCATTCGAAACGGAGACACCATGATTCCCGTCATCATCGGTATCGTTGTTGTCATTGTGATTGTCTGCGCCATCGCCGGCATCTACAACAACATGGTCACCAAGCGCAATCGCATCGATAACGCCTGGCAGAACATCGACACGCAGCTGCAGCGCCGCAACGACCTGATCCCTAACCTGGTCGAGACCGTCAAGGGCTACGCCAAACACGAGCAGGACACGCTTGCCGCCGTGGTCAACGCGCGCAACGCCGCCGTAAGCGCCACCACGCCCGAAGCCAAGATGGAAGCCGACAACGTGCTGACCGGCGCCCTGCGCCAGCTCTTCGCCGTGGCCGAGGCTTACCCCGATCTTAAGGCGAACACCAACTTTACGCAGCTCCAAGCCACGCTCGAAGACACCGAGAACAAGGTGAGCTACGCACGCCAGAGCTACAACGACTGCGTACTCAGCTACAACAACGCCATTCAGACGTTCCCGGCTGTCATCTTTGCCGGTATCTTCCAGTTTAAGGAGCGCCAGGGCTTCGAGGCCGCCGAAGCTGCCCGCCAGGCACCGACCGTCAAGTTCTAACAGATCCGCAGCGTATCCTTAATCGGGTATATGCATAAACCGCCTCGTCGAATGCATACTTCGACGGGGCGGTTTCCTTTGTCGCGAAGGTCCCCCTCTAAGCACCGTGCATTTTTGGGAGTATTCAGCATAACCAAGAGTTTCGGGCGCCACGATAAATGCCAAAGACCGCGAATGTCCCTACAAATCAAACGCTGTCAGCCCATAACCCCGCCCATCATTCGTAGAAAACATCGAGAAATCCCGATTTTTCGCCCGAGGCCGGTATGCAGGGGTCTTCGATTGCAGAATACTCGCAAAAATGCACGTCGCCACCACCCCCCCCACATGGCGCGAACCAAAACAAAAGCGCGGTCAATAGGCCGCGCACCATCTTTAATTCAGATCTATATTGCCCGTAACGGCAGCGCCGAGGTAACGCAGGCCCGAGGGCGACCTTCCTTTCCGGCGCATTCCGCAGGACGCAAGAAGCCCTCGCCGCACGTAGTACGCAGCGGGGGTTCTTTCATGTCCGAGGACGCGCCGGAAAGGAAGGTCGCCCTCGGGCCGGACAGCTAAGACAGTTTACGCGACGGTGTAAACCCAGTTGTGCTTATCCTCAACAGCACCAGATTGGATGCCCGTCAGGGTCTCGCGGAGCTTCTTCATCACAGGACCGATCTCGGTGTAGCCAGCCGGGAAGGTCACAGTCTCGTCGGCACCGTAGACCTTGTTGTCGATCTCGCCGACCGGGGAGATAACGGCAGCGGTGCCGCACAGACCGCACTCAACAAAGGTGCCGGCCTTGACCTCGGCCCACTCGACAGGACGCTGGTCGACGGTCATGCCCAGGTCCTCAGCGACCTGAACGAGCGAACGACGTGTGATGGAGGGCAGGATGGAGTCGGTGTGCGACTGCGGGACGACAAGCGTGCCGTCCTCCTTCACGAACAGGACGTTGGCGCCACCGGTCTCCTCGACATAGGTGCGGGACTCGGAGTCGAGATACAGGTTCTCGGCATAGCCCTCGCGATGAGCCTCCATCGTGGGCTTAAGGGACATGGCGTAGTTGAGGCCGGCCTTGATGTTGCCGGTGCCGTGCGGTGCGGCGCGGTCGTACTCGGAAACGCGCAGCTTGACGGGCTTGAGGCCACCCTTAAAGTACGGACCGACCGGGGTCACGAGAATGCGGAACGTGTACTCAGGAGCGGGAGCCACGCCGATCACGTCACCGGAGCCGATCATAAACGGACGCACATACAGGGTTGCGCCAGAGCCGAAGGGCGGAACCCAGGCGGCGTTGGCAGAGACGACCTGCTTGACGGCCTCGACAAACTTGTCCTTGGGGAACGGGGGCATCTCGAGGCGCTGCGCGGAGTTATACATACGCTCGGCGTTCATGTCGGGACGGAAGCAGACGATGCTGCCGTCCTCGGCGGTGTAGGCCTTCAGGCCCTCAAAGACCTCCTGGCAGTAATGGAAGATGCCGCCGCACTCGGAGACATGCAGGGTGTGGTCGGTGGTCAGGCCGCCCTCGTCCCACTCGCCGTCCTTCCAATGGGCCTCGTAGCTGTAATCGGTCTTCATGTAGCCAAAGCCGAGGCTACCCCAATCGATATCCTTCTTCTCGACAGTCATATGTCGCTCCTTACATACACGGTTGCATACTCGCGAACCCGCACGCAAGGACCGAAGCCGGCCGCGTCGCAACGTCGCATACCCGGAAGCGTAGAGCCGGGCAGGACACGCGGGCAGCATCAAAGCCGATGGCGCGTCGATTCGCATGCAGGTGATTGTACTCCCCGCACGCCTTGGATAAAACGCTTTTCTTTAACTAAGTAAAGTATTTTCATTTGCCTTCAACACAAAAGGCCCGCCATCGAATCCGATGACGGGCCTTGGAATCAACGTCCGGAAACAAGCTCGGACTAGGCGTTCTTTTTACCGAGCTTAGCCTTAACCAGACCGACCACGGTCGGGATGATCGACACGGCGACAATGCCGATGATCAGCAGCTCAAAGTGCTCCTGCACAAACGGAATGCCACCAAAGAAGTAACCCAGCAGCGTAAAGACCGTCGACCAGGTAATGCCACCCAACACGTTAAAGACGACAAAGTTGCGCCAATGCATGCCGCCCATGCCGGCGATAAAAGGCACAAAGGTGCGGATGAACGGGAAGAAGCGGCCGAGGAAGATGGCCAGATGGCCCCACTTATCCAGGAAATCCTCGGACTTTTTGATGCGCTCGGGCGTCATGGCCTTTACCTTGCCCGAGGCGATGATCTTGCGGCCAAAGAAGTGGCCGATCATAAAGTTGCACTGATCGCCCAGGATGGCTGCGGCCCATGCGGTGGCCAGAAGCGCCACGATGTTAAAGCCGCCGTTGTGGGCAAAGAAGCCCGAGGCAAACAGCAGCGAGTCGCCGGGAAGGAACGGGAAGAACACCACGCCCGTCTCGATAAAGATGATTAGGAACACGCAGCCGTAGGCCATAAGCGGGCCGGCGGCGATCCAGCTGGCGATCGCGGTGCGCGGGTCCTTAAGCAGCTCGGCGATAAAATTGATGAAACCCATGAAGTAAAACCTCTCAGTTGTGGGCGCGGACACGTCCAAGTTGACCAGTATACGGTTGCGGCGCGAGCACGGGCCAAACCCCTCAAAAGTCTTACTTCATTACCAGCAAGTTTGCATAACTGACACTTGTCGCCCAAAGCGAAGCAAGATCGCCCTTCCTAATCCCTAGCGAATCGCTATACTTTATTGAATCGCATTGTCACGGCGCTAAGGGAGGGCGGCCGGTGAGCTTTATCAATACCATTCGCGAGGACATCAAGACCGTCCAGGCGCAGGACCCTGCCGCGCAAAACGGCCTGGTCATCTTCCTTTCCTATCCTGGCCTGCACGCCAAGTGGAACCACGTGCCCGAGCACTGGCTGTGGGAGCACGGTCATCGCTCACTCGCCCGTGTGCTCTCGCAGTTAACCCGCCATATCACTGGTGTTGAGATTCATCCCGCCGCGCAGATCGGCAAGCACTTCTTTATCGACCACGCCATGGGCGTCGTTATTGGCGAGACTGCCATCGTGGGCGACGACTGTGTGCTCTACCAGGGCGTCACGCTCGGCGGCACCGGCAACGAGACCGGCAAGCGCCACCCCACCCTGGGCAACAATGTCACGGTAGGCACGGGCGCCAAGGTGCTTGGCAACATCCACATTGGCAACAACGTCAAGATCGGCGGCAACTCGGTCGTCGTCAATGACGTGCCCGACAACTGCACCGTCGTGGGCGTGCCCGGGCGCATCATCAAGCGCAACGGCTGCCGCGTGTTCGAGGAGAGCTTCGACGCCAAGCAGCATCGCGAGTACATGCCCGACGACGCCGCCGAGCAGAGCGCCCTCAACCGTCAGGGCATCACCGAAAACGCCCGTCGCGTCAAGGAGCTCGAGCAAGAGGTGGCCGAGCTCAAAGCCCTCGTCGCCAAACTTGTGGACGAACGCTAGGGCCGCGGGCAACCGCCACAG
>CABSZR010000117.1 GCA_902482185.1 uncultured Collinsella sp.
CTTCATGATGGCGTTGGCAAAGATGGCGCTGCCCGACTCCTCCAGGTAGTTGGGGGCGATATTGGGCAGGTTGATGACCTGGTGCCACATGCCGGTCTTCTCGTCCTGATACGGCAGCATGGCGTCGATCAGATCGTGGAACATCTTGCGGATCTCGTCCTTCTCGGCCGACATCGAAGGCGGCATAAGCTCCCAGGTGTCGATGAGCGCCATGGCAAACCAGCCCTCGGCGCGCAGCCAGAAGTTAGCCGAAAGGCCGGTGACCGGGTCGCACCAGAACTGTTTGCGGCTCGCGTCGTAAGCGTGATAGTACAGACCGTTGAGGGGGTTGCGCATCAGGTCATGCACAACCTGGAACATATGGAAGCTGTCCGAGCAGGCACGACGGTTGTGGAAGCTCAGCTCATACTGCATGTAGAACGGCTGCGCCATATACATGCCGTCGAGCCAGATCTGGTTGGGGTAGACGGCCTTGTGCCAAAACACGCCTTCTTTGGTACGCGGCTGGGTTTCGAGCTGACGATAGATGGTATCCATGGCGGCGCGATACTTGGGCTTGCCCACCAGGTCATAGAGCTTGTAGAGGGTCTTGCCCGCATTGACGTTATCGAGGTTGTACTCCTGCGGGTTGTAATGCTTGATGGTGCCGTCGTCCTGGACAAAGAAATCGATATAGTCGTCGGCAAAGGTCAGGTAGCGCTGCTCGCCCGTGATCTCGTACAGTTCGATGAGCGCCTTGATCATGCAGCCGTCGATATAGTTCCAGGTGTTCTCCTTACCGGCACGAATCTTTTCGATATTCCAAGCCGGCGCCTGCGGCGTAGAGGTTTCGATCAACTGCTCGATATAACGGTCCAGGATTTGATTGCAACCCATTGCTGTCCCCTCTGACGTTAATGATAGATGAACGTTACCCCTAGTGTAACGCGAACGGGGAATATAGGGTGAACGTTAACCCTATATTCCCCGCGAACGGCAGACTTTTAACGGCAAACGGTGGCTAAGCCCGCGGCGATGCGATGCGCCAGGCGCTCATAGCCAGCCGGGCTGTAATGCAGACCGTCCGCCATATAGAGTTCGCGGTGCTCCGGCAAAAACGGGCTGATGCCGCTTTGCGCATACAGGTCAATCACCGGAACGGAGTAACGGTCACAGACCTCCAGCATCGCTCGCACGTAGGCGTCTTGCGTCAGACCCAAATGGTTCGCCTCATCGCTTGCCGGGATATCCTTCTCGTGCTTACCACTCGTCTTGCATGGCGTCATAAACACGAGCTTTGCCTGAGGTGAGCGCGCCGTGATGGTTCGGATCAGATAGTCGACCGCACCATAGAACTCATGCACATCGGTGCTGCCCAACTCGCCAAGCGGCACGTTGCGGCTAAAGTCGTTAACGCCGCCAAAGACAACATAGACATCGGCCGCATCGTCGATGCCGTCCAAGCGCTCGACAAATGAATCGGTACGGTCGGCCTTGATGGCGATACGCGAACCCTTGATGCCAAAGTTCTCGACGACTGCACCTCCCAGCAACGCGCCCAGATGCGAAGTCCAAGAGATGTCGTTGCCGCCTGCGCCGCATCCGTTATCCCCCCATGTGGTCGAATCGCCAAAGCAGCAAATGGTCGATTCACTCAAGTTCTTCGTTTCCATAATCTTCTCCTCATCCGCCCATTGGCGGCCATACAGGTACGTACCGTTTATTTGCAACATGCCGAGGGGCTAAGCACGGTCGCATTTCGCAACGTGCGAATCGAGCCATTCGATATCCTCGACAAGATGTGTCACTCCCAGATGGTGTCCACCCGGACACACCTCGTGCCTCAGAGCATCTCTGCGGCCCAGCAACTTGTAGGCATCGCGCACGATCTTGAGCTGTTCATCGACATTTTTCAGCCCGCGCGAACCGTTCAGATTATCTTCTTCGCAGCTCTGCACTAACAACGGGCGCGGCGCAATAAGCGAGGCAATATCGCCCATGTCGAGCAAGCGCCAAAGTCCGGGTGTGTAGTTGCAGCTGCAATTGCCGTTGAGATGCAGCAGCGAATCATCGACACCGTACAGGTAGCCCGAGACAAACGCCTTGCATACACGTGGGTCGAGCGCCGCCAGATACAGCGTCATGTATCCGCCGCCCGAAAAGCCAAAACAGCCCAGGTCGTCCATGGCAATGTCGCCGCGCGCCTCTAGGTAATCGATCAGACGCATGTTATCCCAGGCGTTGAGGCCCGCAACGGTAAGTCCCAGCGGCTCGGCCATGCGCGCCTGGTTTAGGCACGTGCCGCGCAGAAAGCTGTTCTCGTCATCGCCCTGACCCTTCCAGTCACGACGGTATCCCCAACCGCGTGCGTCGGGGCAGACGGTCACGTAACCCATACGCGCCAAACGTAGACCGTAGTCGTAATTGAACTTACGCACAGCATCATCGACCGCCGGCACGCCCGTCACGCCCGCAACACTTGCGGCGCCTGCTCCCTGATGGCCATGCGGGCAGACATAGCAACACTTGCGGCCGCGCGCATCGAGCTTAGGCGACTGCGGCTCGAGCAGGTAGAACGGCATCCAAACGTCGCGCTCCACCTGCAGCATCGCATGGGTGCGCACGATACCGCCGGCAATCTGCACCCGATCGAGCTCGCGCGCCTCAATCGACACGCGATCCATAATCGATAGGCCCAACAGGTCAAACAGCCGAACCCTCGTCGCAATCTGCCATGCCTCAAAGTCTTCGGGCGTCGTGCCCTTAAATGCGGCGGAGCGGCCCTCACGCTTAAGGCGCTCACGAAACGCCAGTTCGTCTTCGTAATAGGTGTCGATATGCACCGTGCGACCGTTATCGGAAAGACTGTCGGTCTCCGCAGCGTCGCCCGGGCCACCTTCGGGGTCCCAGCCGTCCGCACCGGAAAGCACCTGTTCGCGGGCGTATCGGGTAGTGGCTGTCGCATCGAGCTCGTGCGCCCATGGCACCCAGTTTTCGGCATCACTCGCCGGGCCATGTAGGCTTGCACCAGCGTAGTGCGCCCTCTCGTGCGCCGCCGGCTTAGCCCAATCCCACCAACCTTCGCGCTTGATATGCTGTCCCAGCCAGCAATCGATCAGCACGGTCTGGGCCCACTCACGCCAAGGACGACCCAAATAGACCGAATCCGGTGCCACGTCTTGCGCGGCTGTAAACGAGCAGCCGTGGAACACGAAGCCATATGGCTCTCCCTCGGGCGTCGATGCCGCCGTCACGTAACCGTTCACGTCCATATTGCGGTTGAGCGAGCGGATCTCGCACCCCTCAAAATAGGCACACGCGCCGCCAAAGATAAAGTCGACGTCGCCCTCAATCCGGCAGCGTCGAAAATACTGACGGCCCACCCGACGCGGCGCAAACTGCTTGGGCCCAATGAATCCGCCCGGTTTGACTTCGCGCGGGGGCAACGGGCCCAAAAACAGCGTGTCCTGGCGCCCCGTAATGCAACAGGCGTCGACCACCAAACGGTCGCCGTCGGCGTACAGGGCAATCGCCTGCCCCACCTCGCGACCGTCGCCGGCATCGTTGACGATTGTGAGGTTCTCGAGCCGCACGTCGTCGGCATCGACCAAAACGGTATAGGTCCTAAAGGTGCCGAGCTTTCCGTCAATGCCCGATCCGTCCCCCGAGGGCATCTTGGCGCCCAGACTGCCCACGATACGCACGCTGTCAGCCGTCTCGCCCACCAGCGTCACATACGGTCGATGAATCTCGACCCGTTCGCGGTACTCACCCGGCTCGATATGGATTGTCACCGGTTGCTCGGCATCCGGATAGAGTTGATCGGCTGCCGCCAAGGCATCGGAAATCGTTGGATATGCTCCTGCCGCAGCCCTCGAAACGCGCAGTGTATAGATGCTTTCGCTCATCGTCCATCACGCTCCCAGGCAGCGAACTGCTCAGGCCAGCCCTGAACCTGTGGCTGAATATGCTCGGCGCAGCCCTTAAATGCCGTTAAGGCCGAAGCGAGCGATGCCCCATGCTTTCCATGCGGAAAGACATGTAGGCTAAAGCCAATCCCGTGGTCGGCAAGAGCCTGCGCAAGAAGGAGGCTATTTTGAACTGACACCGATGCATCATCGGCGGTATGCCACAAGAACGTACGAGGGAAGCCCTCGCCCACCATATTCTCGATTGACAACTTTTGAGCCAAAGCGTCATCGGCACCCGTTAGGTGTTCAAACGAACCACGATGAGCATAGGTCCCCGAGCTTACGACCGGATAGCACAAGCAAAGTGCGTCAGGCCGAATCGACTCAGGCGATGTCGCGATCGACTCTGCAAGCCAAGGTTTGTCCCAAAGCGCCCCGAGCAAGCCAACCAGGTGTCCACCCGCCGAAAAACCCATGACCGTAATTCGATTGGGATCGACGCACAACTCCGTCGCATGACTTCGCACGGTATCGACCGCCCGCGCAAGTTCTTGCAATGCAAGCGGATAGGTGGCGGGCGCAACCGAGTAGTCCAGAACAAAAGCCTGATACCCCATCGCAAGTAAGCGTAGCGCCACCGGCTCGCCCTCGCGAGGCGAAATATGATCGTAGCCCCCACCCGGCACAATCAAAACTGCAGGTCGGGGTTCCAGGGCATAAGCATCCTCGGTGGGAGCAAAAATATAGGACGAGATCGCGGCATCCGAGCCATCGACCCCGACACAAATCGTTTTATTGAGCATGTATACCTTCTCGTTATGATGCGTAGCGCGGCCGCATGGCACAAGGGCCGCATAGCCGATTTTTTCGGCAATGCGGCCCCGGTCATCAATTCCAGCTAGGAACGGACAATCTTATCGACGTTCTCGAGCTGCAGCTCATCGCCATCCTGACCCTCGATCACCACATTTTGCAGGTCGAGGACTTTCACGTTCTGCGCGATGATGCCCTGGCGCACCATCGGCTCCACGCCACAGGCCATGGCTGGCACAAAGGGCTCGGCATCGGCGGCAAAGGTCACATGGACATCCTGGAACGTCAGGCGCGTCACCTTGCTCTCGGGCAGTCCCGTGATATAGGCCGCGGCCGCGTGGCAGTTGGTGGCCTCGATGTCGCGGAACGTCGTGGCGCCAAAGCCGGGCGTACGGTCGTCGACGGGCACCGCGTCGCGGCTCTGGACATAGTCGGTCTTGCCGTCCTTATCGCAGAAGTAGAACGAATTGACCACGAAAGGCGTGAGCACCTCGTCCATGCG
>CABSZR010000118.1 GCA_902482185.1 uncultured Collinsella sp.
GCGGCATTGTGCTTCATCGTTCCTGCATTGCCGAGATGCAGACCGGTGAAGGCAAGACCCTGGTGGCCACCATGCCCGTTTACCTGAATGCCCTGACCGGCGAAGGCGTGCATGTTGTTACCGTCAACGATTACCTGGCCAAACGCGACAGCGAGTGGATGGGAAAGCTGTATAAATTTCTGGGTCTTTCGGTGGGGCTCATCATCCACGGCGTCACAGGCGAGGAACGCCGCGCCGCCTACAATGCCGACATCACCTACGGCACCAACAATGAATTCGGCTTCGATTACCTGCGCGACAACATGGTCACCTACAAAGAGCAGATGGTGCAGCGCGGGCATTATTACGCCATCGTGGACGAGGTGGACTCCATCCTGATCGATGAGGCCCGCACCCCGCTGATCATCTCGGGCGCTGGCACCAAGTCCGCCAGTACCTACAAGGACTTCGCGCGTGCCGTGCGTGGCCTTGAGCGCGGCGAGGACGTGTCGCACGATATGCTTACCGCCACCGAGGATGTTGAACCCACGGGCGACTACGTCATGGACGAGGCCAAGCACACCATCGCCGCCACCGAGCGCGGTCTTAAGAAGATCGAGCGCCGCCTGGGTATCGATGACATCTATGCCGATCTCTCAGGCCAGCTGGTCAACCACCTGCAGCAGGCGCTGAAGGCCCAGTACATGTTCCACCGCGACAAGCAGTACGTGGTCACCAACGGCGAGGTCAAGATCGTCGACGAGTTCACCGGCCGCATTATGGAAGGCCGCCGTTACTCCGAGGGCCTGCACCAGGCCATCGAGGCCAAAGAGGGCGTGCTCGTACGCGAGGAGAACCAGACGCTGGCCACTATCACCTTGCAGAACTACTTCCGTCTGTATGACAAGCTCTCCGGCATGACCGGCACGGCACTCACCGAGGATGCCGAGTTCCGCGAGATCTACAAGCTGCCCGTCGAGGTCATCCCCTCCAACAAACCCGTTCAGCGTGTTGACCACGAGGACCTGGTGTACCGTACCATTCAGGCCAAGTACAACGCCGTCGCCGACGATGTCGAGCAGCGTCACGCCAAAGGTCAGCCGGTCCTGGTGGGCACCGTTTCCATCGAGAGCTCCGAGAAGCTGTCTGCCGCCCTTACCAAGCGCGGCATCGCACACGAGGTCCTCAACGCCAAGCACCATGAACGCGAGGCCCACATCGTGGCCCAGGCAGGACGCTACGGCGCCGTGACCATTGCCACCAACATGGCCGGTCGTGGTACCGACATCCTGCTGGGCGGCAACCCCGACGAGCTGGTGCGCGAGCGCCTTGAGTACGAGGGCCTGACCATGGAGGACGTGACGCCCGAGCAGCTTGAGCAGTTTAACGCCGAGGCCAAGGAGACCTGCAAGGCCGAGCGCGAGCGCGTGCTTGCCGCCGGCGGCCTGACCGTTATCGGCACCGAGCGCCATGAGTCCCGCCGTATCGACAACCAGCTGCGCGGCCGTTCCGGCCGTCAGGGCGATCCGGGCGAGACTCAGTTCTACCTGTCGCTCGAGGACGACCTCATGCGCCTGTTCGGTGGCGACAAGATGGACCGCGTCTCCAAGATGATGGTCACGGCCGACATGGGCGACGACATGCCCATCCAGCACAAGATCATCTCCAAGGCCGTCGAGAGCGCCCAGCACAAGGTCGAGAGCATCAACTTCTCCATGCGCAAGAGCGTCCTTGAGTACGACGACGTCATGAACAAGCAGCGTCAGGTCATCTACGCCGAGCGCAATAAGATTCTGGACGGCAAGGACCTGACCGACCACATCACCGAGGTCATGCACGATACCGTGTACCGCTGCGTGCAGGAGTTCTGCACTAAGGACAGTCACGATGGCGAGCGCGACCTGGAGGGCCTGCGCAAGTGGGTTGTGGAGCTCACCGGCCACATCGACACGCCGAAGTTCCCCGACGAGGATTATGAGGCCCTGGCTGCCGATGTCCTGGCTTACGTAGAGAAGTGCTACAACATGAAGGCCGAGCGCTTGGGCGAGGACCTGATGCGCGAGCTCAACACCCAGGTCATGCTGCGCGTCATCGATACCCGCTGGATGAACTACCTGCAGGAGATGGACTACCTTAAGACCGGCATCGGCCTGCGCGGCTTTGGCCAGCGCGACCCGCTGGTTGAGTACAAGACCGAGGCCTACGGCGCGTTCCAGATACTCGTCGATACCATGTATGAGGATTACCTGCGCACGGTTCTGCGCATCGAGATCAAGGCTGCCCCGCGTGCCGTGGAGCACAAGGAGGAGCCCGCGCTCGAGGGCGCGCGCTTCTCCGGTCCTGCCGAGGTCGATGGTGATAACGGCGACTCGGTGCTGCGCAAGCAGGCGCAGGTGCAGGCCCGCACGGCTGTCCAAGGCGGACCGGCTGCCGTCAACAACGGTGGCAAGGTGACCACTTATCGCAAGTCCGAGAGCGACGATCCGTACGTCAACGTGGGCCGCAACGACCCGTGCCCCTGCGGTAGCGGCAAGAAGTTTAAGTACTGCCACGGCAGGAATCGTTAATGGCTGAGGCTTTAGAGATAACGCCCGCCGAGCTGGACGCGTTCGCGGACCGGCTCGGCGAGGTCGAGTCGTATCTCCACCTGGACGAGAAGCGTACCCGTGTGACCGAGCTCGAGGCCAAAAGTGTTGCCCCTGGCTTTTGGGATGACGCCGACGCCGCCCGTGCCACCATGGAGGAGATCGCGCGTACCAAGGAAGATATCGCTGCCGTGGACACCGCGCGCGGCGAGCTTTCCGATGCCCGCGCCGCGCTGGAGCTTGCCGAGGAGATGGGGGATGATCCCGACGCCGTCGCCCTTCGCGAGGAGGCTACAGCCACGGCTGAGCGCCTGGCCCGTGCCATCGATGAGCTTGAGCTTTCGAGCTGGTTTACCGGTGAGTTCGATCACGGCGATGCCATTGTGACCATCAAGCCCGGACAGGGTGGTCTGGAGGCCCAGGACTGGACCTTCATGCTCTTTAAGATGTACATGAAGTACTGCCAGCGTCGCGGCTGGAAGGTCACCATCAACGACTGTCCCGCGGCCGAGGTCATCGGCATCGACCGCGCGACCTTTACCGTCGAGGGCAAGGACGCATTTGGCATGCTGCGCGCCGAGGCCGGCGTCCACCGCTTGGTTCGCATTAGCCCCACCGACGACAAGAAGCGCCGCCAGACCACGTTTGCCGGTGTCGAGGTCATTCCCGTGCTACCCGATGATATCGACATCGAAATCAGTCCCGATGACATCCGCGTGGACGTGTACCACGCGAGCGGCCCGGGCGGTCAGGGCGTCAACACCACCGACTCCGCCGTGCGCGTGACGCATTTCCCCAGCGGCATTGTGGTCACCTGCCAAAACGAGCGCAGCCAGATCCAGAACAAGGCCGCGTGCATGCAGATCCTCAAGGCTCGTCTGTACGAGATTGAGCTCGAGAAGCGCGCCGAGGCCCTGGATGAGATTCGCGGACCCAAGACCACGATTGGTTTTGGCAACCAGATTCGCAGCTACGTGCTCTACCCGTACCAGATGGTCAAGGACCTACGCACGGGCGTGGAGACCAGCAATGTCGAGGCCGTTCTTGACGATGGCGACCTGGACCCGTTTGTTATTGGCTACCATCGCTGGGCCACCGGCAACGCTGACGCGGAGACCCCGTCTGCTTAAACCGCCCGGTTTATGTGGAAATGGATTAAAACCCTCCGAGCAGTGTGGTTTTGTATCCAGAGCAAACCCTGCGCAGGGGTGGTTTTTGTCCGGCGAATCGGTAGAATCGAATACAAGAAGAAGTTCAAAGCGCATCCGATGGGGTGCGCTTTTTTGAGGGAGGCAGCATGGCATATCGTCTGGACATCAAGCGCATTCTTTCGATGAACTTTTTTCACGACCTGCCCCAGATTATGTTGGGGTGCGCTCTGGCCGCTATTGCGACCGACCTGTTTTTGATTCCCAACGGCCTTGCTGCCGGTGGCGTTACGGGCCTTGCCACCATTATCCAGGCGGTCGGTGCATCGCGCGGCCTATCGCTTCCCGTCGGTATTCAGACGATCGTGATGAACGCCTTGCTGTTGCTGGTCGTTATGCGCGAAGGTGGCATGTTCTACGTGGTGCAGACCGCGACGGGCTTTGTGCTGCTGGGCTTCTTTACCGATCTGTTCGCCCCGTTTGTAGCGCCTCTGGCGGATGCGGACCTGATGCTTCCCGCTATGTGGGGCGGCATTATTACGGGCATCGGTTACGGCATGGTGTTGCGCGCCGGCGCCAACACCGGCGGCTCGGACACGATTGGCCAAATCATCTCGCGTAACACCTCGCTGCCGGTGGGCTCGACCGTCATGGCGATCGATGTTGCCGTATGCGTGCTGTCGGCTCCGGTCTTTTCAATCGAAAACGCACTATATGCAGGCCTTTCGATGGTCATTAGCGGCTACGTGATCGATGCCGTGGTCGATGGTGGCAACAAGCGCCGTATGGTACTCATCATCTCGGACAAGTTCCCTGATATCGCTGCCGATATCATGTATGGCCTGGGTCGTGGTTGTACCAAGTTTAAGGCGACTGGCATGTATTCGGGTGCCGAGAAGCCGGTGATTATGGTCATCGTGAGCCGTCGAGAGCTCAATACCCTCAAGACGATCGTGCGCGAGCGCGATCCTCACGCCATCGTGACGGTCGCTGACGTTACGGAAGCCTTCGGCGAGGGATTCAAGGACATTAGCGCG
Organism: uncultured Collinsella sp.; assembly: GCA_902482185.1. Lineage (GTDB taxonomy): Bacteria > Actinomycetota > Coriobacteriia > Coriobacteriales > Coriobacteriaceae > Collinsella. The sequence goes on from CABSZR010000118.1 coordinate 4,750, forward strand.
TAGGGTCGATCGCGTTCCATCCAAAAGACGTTCACATTGATAAACCGTTTCATCAGCGGTTCTGCCTGCTAAATTGTTCAAATAATGATAAAAACTCTGGTAAAGCCATCAGTTTCCAGCATAATGAATGACGTACGTGCATTGCGGCTGTGTTGGGATTACCTTCGGCGCCGTGCGCATTTTGCCTAATGAGGATGAAAGGAAGGCACAATGAGCGACGAAGAGCTCAAAAAGGTTGCCAACGAGGTAAGGAAGGGCATCGTCACCGGCGTGCACGCTGCCAAGTCCGGCCATCCGGGCGGTTCGCTCGGCGCTGCCGACATCATGACCTATCTGTACTTTGAGGAAATGAACGTCGACCCGGCCGACCCCCGCAAGGCCGACCGCGATCGCTTCGTGCTTTCCAAGGGTCACTGCGCGCCTGGACTGTACGCCGTGCTCG
>CABSZR010000119.1 GCA_902482185.1 uncultured Collinsella sp.
CGGCCCACGAGCGGGTCGAGCTGCTCGCGGATGGTATCGGCACTCGTGCTGTCGGGGAAGCGCACGTCGATGACCTGCTCAATATGGCCATCCGCCACGCGGATGACGCCAGCGTTGCAGGTAAGCGGGCCAAACGCCGGACTCGTCGCATCGATACCCAGGCCGCGGCCATAGGCATCCGCATGCACAAAGGCCAGGAACTTGACGAACTCGTGCTCGGCAGGCGTCAGCAGGCGTTCGTCGCGTGCACCAAACGCGTCCTCGGCCTCGCGCAGATACGCCACGATCAGGCCGACGGCGTTAATCGTTCCCTCGGGCATCGAGGCATGACCGCCAATGCCATGGGCAAAAATCTGCGCGTGCCCGTTATCGAGCGCCGTAATCTCCAAGCGGTCGGCGTTCTCGACCGGCGCCGGCAGCTCATCAGCGGCAATCGCGAGCTCGCAGATGGACTGCGACGGAATGGCGTTGCTCGCCTCGGCACCGCTCCAGGACACAATGCGCCCGCCGTCGATCTTGGGGCTCACAAACGTCGCCCCAAACTGGCCCTTCTCGGCATTGCAGACCGGGAACTCGGCATCGGGCGTAAACAAAAAGTCGGGGTCTGCGTGGTTCTCCAGATAATGGTGAACGTCGGACATGCCCACTTCCTCATCGCAGCCCAGCAGCGCACGGAAGGTATAGCGCGGCACAATGCCGTGCCTGAGCAGATAAGCACCAGCGTAGAGCGACAGCACCGCCGGACCCTTGTCATCAATCACGCCACGGCCGAGCAGCCAGCCCTCGCGACGCTCCATCGCGAACGGATCGGTGTTCCAGCCGGGGCCGGCGGGCACCACGTCCACGTGGCAGATGGTCGCGAGCTGCTTGTCGCCGCGACCCGGGATATCGGCAATGCCCACATAGCCCTCGTCGTCGCCCGTCTGGTAGCCGAGCTTTTGCGCAATGCCGAGCGCGCAATCGAGCGCATCACGGACCGGTCGGCCAAACGGCGCACCGGGCTCTGCATTGGCAGCAACGGCCACGGACGGATAGCTCACCAGTTGTTCGATATCGGCGACGACATCTTCCCAGACCTCGTCGACATACTCGATAACGCTCTGCTCCACCTGATTCATGGACGACCTCCTCACCAATGAGTGACGGGTACGCCCGCCCCTCACATTACGTCTATTAGATAGCGAAAAGTTTAGCAAGCTCGGCCACCGAGTGCACCACCGCATCGGCACCCGCCGCCTCGTGCTCGCCCGGCGCCGCCGCGCCCGAATAGATGCCAATGCACGGCACGCCCATCGCGTGCGCGCCCTCCACATCGTTAAAGCGATCGCCGATCATCACGGCATCGCCCGCCGTCGCACCGAGCTCTGCCAGGGCATCGCGGACCGAATCGGCCTTGGTCTCGCGCCCCTGCGGCGGATTCATGCCAACCACCGCCTCAAACTGAGAAAGTCCCAGCTCTCCCACCATGTCGATACACTTTGCCTCCATGCGTGACGTCGCCACGGCCATACGCTTGCCTTGGGCGACCAACCCATCCAGCAGCTCGGGGATCCCGTCAAACACGGGATACTCCTCCGGTCCCAGTTCATCAAAAAAGGCACGGTACTCGTCGGCCACCACAAGCGACTCCTCGCGGGAAAAGCCGTAAAAGTCGTGAAAGCTCTTCCACAGGGGCGGCCCGATCATGCGGCGCAGATCACCCATCTGCGCCTCCGAAAACCCGCGCGCAGCCAGCGTCTTGCGCGTCGAGGTCATCACCGCCCGACCCGTATCGGCCACCGTGCCATCGAAATCGAACAGCACGACCGGCCGTTTGCATATCTCCAGCGCCTCCATCGGCATCCCTCTTCCCCAGTTGACGATTTCCACACCGACACTTCAAACTGTTGACTATTCAACAATTGAACCTAGCAATGTAGAGCAACTCCACTATACTTGTCGCACTTTGCTCTCAGAAGGCGGCGCGAAAGCGCCCCAACGAAAGGTGCAATTATGTCTTTTGCCATCATAACCGACTCCACGTCGGACATCTCCCCCGCCCGCGCTCAAGAGCTCGGCATTTACGTCATTCCGCTGCATGTGATTATCGAGGGCGAGGACCTGCTCGACCAGGTACAGATTACCGCCCAGGAGTACGTCGCGCGCATGGCCGGCTCCGAGCAACTGCCGCACACCTCGCAGCCGAGCGCCGGCGAGTTCAAGGCACTCTTTGACCGCGTGCTCGCCGACGGCCATGATAGCGCCATCTTTATCTCACTGTGCAGCGAGTGGTCCGCCTGCTATGCCAACGCCAGCCTGACGGCCGAAACGCACGAACTCGACGTGCGCTGCATCGACTCGCGCACCGGCTCGGGTGCCGAGGGCCTGCTGGTGGAGTACGCGCTGGCCATGCGCGAGGACGGCCGCAGCCTGGACGAGACCGAGGCGCAGATCCGCGCGACGCTGCCCGACGCCCACCTGCTGCTGATTCCCCGCACGCTCGAGAACCTCGTTAAGAACGGCCGCGCGCCCAAGCTCGCCGGCCAGCTCACGCAGATGCTCAACATTCGCCTGGCCGTTTCGCCGGAGTGGAAATCGGGCAAGATCAAGGCCATCAAAAAGGGCCGCGGCGCCAAGCGCATCGTCGCCAACACCATGGCAGATTGCCTCGCGTTTTTGGACAAGCACCCAGGCTCAAGCGTGCGCGTACTCACGACCGGCGCCGCCGAGGAGCAGGAGCTCGTCAGCCAAGCACTCGCAGGCCAAGACTATGTAGACGCCGGCACCGGCCCCATCGGCTGCACCATCGCCACCCATGTAGGCGTCGATGCCATCGCCATCAGCTACTGCCCCCGCTACCAGCCAACTCACTAGGGACGCCCACATCAGTTGCGGTGGAATAGGGACTGTTTTTGGCTTATCAGCCGCAAATCAATCCCTATTCCACCGCAACTTGGAAATCGGCGATCAGCCCAGCGGACCCTGAAACAGCTCCTGATGAGTGCCCATTCTCACCAGCCTAATCACTGGGTTAGTCTTATGGGGAAGATAAAGAACGACCACATCGACCAAGCCATCGGATAGGTGGAAATCGATGTGGCCGTTGTAGTTTCCGCCCGGGTTTGAGAGCTCGTGGGCGCCATACTCCGCCGGAAGTGACCCATGGGCCACAAGCTCTGCAACCGCCGCTTTAAACTCACTTTTTAGCTGCGGATGCATGCGCATCGTTCGTTTGTAGTCCACCTTAAATTGAGCCTCGACTTTAATCTCGAACATCGCTATTCCTCATCGAGGAATGACATAAGCTCATCAGCGTTATTGAATGACAGGCTATCGTCCGGCAAAATCCCCAACTCATGAGCCTCGGCGATCACCATGGCACGCCTCGTCGCCTCGTTGGGCACCTCCGCCCTTCCTACAATCTCAAAAGGAATCTTTCGCTGATTTACCAGCTGCCGAACGGCAAGATTGAGATAGGAATTGAGGCTGAGGCCGACCGAATCCAAGAACTCAGTCGCCTGCTCCTTGAGCCCCTCTTCGATTCGAACCGTCGTAGGCTTAACTGTTGCTGTAGACATTTGCGACCTCCTCGCCCTCGTCTTTTACACCAGTATACCCAATATAAATGGCAATCTGATGTTAAATAACATCAGATTGCCATGCGTATTCATGTCGCGTGGGCACGATTGATCTACATCAGCCCGCTCAGGGCAATGTCGACGGCCTCGTTGAGGTCGTCGGTGATGTGTACGAGCTCGGGATCGAGCGGGCTGATCATACCGGCATCCATCACCGGGCCGTTGAGCCAGTCGAACAGGCCCTGCCAGTACTCGGTACCCACCAGCACAAGCGGCATGCGCTTGACCTTGTGCGTCTGCACCAGCGTGAGCACCTCGAACATCTCGTCGAGCGTGCCAAAACCGCCGGGAAACACGATAGCGCCCGAGCTGTATTTGACGAACATGGTCTTGCGCACAAAGAAGTAACGGAAGTCCATGCCGAGGTTCACGTATTTATTGAGCCCATGCTCGTGCGGCAATTCAATGCCCAGGCCAACTGACTTGCCGTTGACACTCGCCGCTCCCCTGTTGGCCGCTTCCATGATGCCGGGGCCGCCACCGGTGATGACCGCCACGCCACGTTGCGCAATCTTGCGACCGACCGCGCGCGCCGCCTTGTAGAGCGGATCGGTCTTGGGCGTGCGGGCGCTGCCGAAGATGGTCACCGCGGGCCCGAGCTCGGCAAGCGCGCCAAAGCCGTCGACAAACTCTGCCTGAATGCGCAACACGCGCCAGGGGTCGGCATGCAGCCAGTCGGTCGACTCCTCGGGCGCCAGCAGGTTGGCGTAGGTGTTGTCCTTAGGAATCATGGGGCCGCGCATGACCACGGGGCCACGGCGGTACGTCTCGTCGTAGGCAGGCTCGCCCTCGACATTCTCGTTCTTAATCATGGGTGCTCCTATCGAAAATAGAAACGGGCGGGATCGACGCCATGCGCCAAACACCCGCCCGAACATCAACTATTCGGTATGGTACCCACGATGCATAAAGTGCTTGCAAGCTATCGGTCAGCGGTCGCGCAGACGGTGTTAGTGAACGCGACGACCGATCGCCGCTTGGCCTTTACCGTTGCTCACGCCTCGCAAGCGCGTCCGCAGCTCTTAGTAATCCACCGCCGCAGGGCTGTTCATCCAGTCGCTCACGAACGCACCGTAGCGGCCCTCGATAATGGCCTGGCGGGCACGCTGCATAAGGTTGAGCAGGTAGTAGATGTTGTGCATCGACAGCAGAATACCGCCGAGCATCTCCTTCTGCGTGACCATGTGACGGATGAGCGCACGGCTGTAGCCGCCCGTGCACACCGGGCAGGTGCAGGTGGGATCGATGGGACCGTCGTCGTGCGCAAAGCGCGCGTTACGGAAGTTGAGGCGACCCTCGCTCGAAAACGCTGTGCCCATGCGGCCGGTACGCGTCGGCAGCACGCAGTCGAACATGTCGATGCCCACGCCAACGCCGCGCACGAGCGTGGTAGGGTTGCCGACGCCCATCAGGTAGCGCGGCTTGTGCTTGGGCATGTACTCGCTTACGAGCGGTGCCAGGGTCTCGAACATGGTCTCGTGGTCCTCGCCCACCGAGTAGCCGCCGATGCCGTAACCCGGGAAGTCGCCGCACTCCTCCAGATGGCGCAG
>CABSZR010000120.1 GCA_902482185.1 uncultured Collinsella sp.
TCTGGACACTATGAACTTTATTAAGCCGCAGGTCTCGACCATCTGCGTCGGTATGGCCGCGTCTATGGCCGCCGTGCTGCTTTCAGCCGGCGCCAAGGGCAAGCGCTTCTGCCTGCCGCACTCCAAGGTCATGATTCACCAGCCCTGCGGCTTAATAAAGTTCATAGTGTCCAGAATCGCCAGACCGGAGTAGACCTCGCCACCGGGCGAATTGATGTAGAGCGAGATATCCTTCTCGGCATCCTGGCTCTCAAGATGCAGCAGCTGGGCAACGACCAGGTTGGCGCTGACGGAGTTGATCTCCTCGCCCAAGAAGATGATGCGGTCGTTGAGCAGGCGCGAATAGATATCGTAGCTGCGCTCGCCGCGCGGCGTCTGCTCGATAACGTATGGCACGAGGGCGGAATCGAACTTAGCGATCATACGCATCTCCATTTCTCTCTTGCGGACCAAATTGGTTCTAGATAAACGTACGGTGCCCGCATGCTATGCATTGGCTGGCACCGTACGAAGCAACCGGATAACCGGTGTATAACTTTACCCCATCACGGGCGCACGCATGCGCTCGCGGGCAAGGTGGCGAGAATTACTCGGCGTCCTTGGCGGTCTCGTCGACCTCGGTCACCTTAGCGTTCTCAACCAGGTGATCGACAGCCTTGGAGCGACGGATGGACTCGCGGACGGCAGGCATGCGGCCATCGGCGATGAACTCGGCCTTGGAAGCCTCGACGTCCTTGACGCCAGCCTTCTCGAACTCGGCGTTGATGTCGTCCTCGGTGACCTCAATCTTGAGCTCGCGGGCGAGGGCGTCGAGAGCCAGGGACTCACGGGCAACGTCGTTGGCCTGCTTGTGCAGGTCGCCGATGAACTGCTCCATGGTCAGGCCGGAAGCGGGCAGCCAGGTGTCCAGGGTCATGCCGCGGGCAGCGAGGTTGGACAGGAAGTTCTGGCCAAGCTCCTCAAAGACGGACTGCTCGTAGTCGGCATCCATCTCGTCGAGCTGCAGGCGCTCGGCGAGAGCGGAGACGCAACGGTTCTCCTTCTCGGCCGGGAGGCGGGAAGCCTTGTCCTGCTCGATCTCGATCTTGATGGCGTCGCGCATGGCGTCGATGCTGTCGAAGCCAAAGTCGGACTTGACGAGCTCGTCGGTGAGCTCGGGGGTGTTGCGGACCTTGATGCCCTTGACGGTGACCTCGACGGTGTGGGTCTCGGCCTCCTCGCCCTCCTCGACCTCGTCGGTCCAGGTGACGGTCTTAACGTCGTCAACGTTAGCGCCGATCAGAGCCTCGTTGAACTCCTTGGGGTTGCTGTCGCTACCGGCGATGAGCATGCGGCCCTCGGCGGCAAAGTTGTCGGCGTTCTCGACGGCCTTGAGGTCGACGGTGACGTAGTCCTCGGCCTCGACGGCGCGACCCTCGACGTCCTCGAAGGTGGCACGGTAGTTGAGGAGCATCTCGACCTGGTTGTTGATCTCGGACTCGGTGACCTCCGCGGGGGGCATCTCGATCTCGACGGCGTCGAAGGAGGAGAGCTCAGCGGCGGGACGCAGGGAGAACTCGACGGTGTAGGTGTAGTCCTCGTGATCCTTGGCGAGGTCGAGCTCCTTGTAGTCACCATTCTTGGTGGGGACGATGTCCAGCTCGTTGAGGACGGCGGGCTCGTTGGCGGCGATCAGGTCGTTGGTGGCCTGAGCGAGGGTAGCCTCGGCGCCAAGAGCAGAGTCGATGACCGGACGGGGAGCCTTGCCGGCGCGGAAGCCCGGGAAGCGGTACTTCTTGGCGGTGTCCTTGTAGGCCTTCTTGATCGCGGCGTCGACGTCGGCGGCCGGGATGGTGACCGTAGCGGTGAGCTTGGCGTCCTTGACGTCAGAAGCGGTGATGTTCAACACGTTCCTCCTCATACTGCCCAGCTTATCTGAGGTGCTGGTACCTTTATGCAACAAAGTGTCGCGAGGGCATAAGCCGACGCAGGTGCGATGGTGCGGGCGAAAGGACTCGAACCTTCACGGGAATCCCACCAGAACCTAAATCTGGCGCGTCTACCAATTCCGCCACGCCCGCATGAGCGCACAGACTAGGAATGATAGCAGATACGAACGACAAGCGCACGCACACGTTTTACAGGCTCACGACCTCACCACGAGTGCAAAAGGCGGGGCGAGTTGCCCCGCCCCGCCAATTACGACTTGTTCGCTGACCCGCTACTCCCCCAGCAGGGCTTTCTCGGGCGTGATCGGCAGCGAGCGTACCTGATGTCCGGTGGCGTGTGCCACGGCCGAGGCCACGGCGGCGAGCGGCGTGTTGATGACGACCTCACCGATCGACTTGGCGCCAAACGGACCCGTCGGCTCGTAGCTCGGCTCAAAGGCCACGCGAATGCTGCCGATATCCAGGCGCGTGGGCAACTTGTAGCTCATAAAGTTGCCGGTGCGCAGGCGGCCGCGGTCGTCGTGCTCGACGATCTCGTAGAGCGCGTGACCGATTCCCTGGGCAATGCCGCCCTCGGCTTGGACGCGCGCGAGCGCCTCGTTAATCACGGTACCGCAGTCGACGGCCGCCGCGTAGTCCACCACGGTCACCTTGCCGGTGGCCTTGTCGACCTCGACCTCGGCAATGCCGGCCATAAACGGCGGAGGCGAAACGGGCAGGCAGGCAGAGGCATGCGAGGTGAGCGCGTCGCCGCCCGCGATGTTCTTGACGCACAGGTTGGCAAAGTCGCGCAGCGTAAGGTAGCGACCGCGCTCGCGAGCGGCACGCTCGTCGGACAGGCGCACGTACTGGCCGTCGAAGACCACGTCGGCGGCGTCCACGTCCCACATCTGGGCTGCCTTGGCGCAAATCTTCTCACGCAGCTCGTTCGCGGCGTTCTTGGCGGCAAGGCCCGTCACATACGTACCCGAGCTCGCGTACGAGCCGGCGTCGAACGGCGACACATCGGTGTCCACGCCGCGCACCACGATGAGCGAGCTCTCCACACCCAGCTCCTCGGCGGCAATCTGCGCCAGGATGGTGTCGACGCCCATGCCGTTATCAGTAGCGCCGGTGCCGATGGTAATGAAGCCGTCCTCTTCCAGGCGCATGTCGATGCCGGCGATGTCCACGTTGGAGATGCCCGAGCCCTGCATGGTGAGCGCGCAGCCCAGTGCGCGCACGCGGTCGCCCAGGTCCACAGCCAGCGGCTTGTCGCGCCAACCGATCATGTCCATCGCACGCAGCAGGCAGCGGTCGAGCGCGCAGGCGTTGAGCTTCTCGTTGTAGTACTGCGGCATGATCTCGCCCTCGCGCACAATGTTCTTAAGGCGCAGGTCGGCGGGGTCCATGTGCAGCATGTCGGCGAGCTCGTTGACGGCACTCTCCACGGCAAACTGGCCCTGGGTTGCACCGTAGCCACGATACGCGCCGCCGCGGTTGGTATTGGTGTAGACGGCGTCCCACCTAAAGCGGCTCGCCTTCACATGGTTGTAGATGGGCAGGCTCTTGTGGCCCGACAGGCCGATCGTCGTGGTAGCGTGCTCGCCGTACGCGCCGGCGTTGGACAGCGTATGCAGATCGATAGCCGTGATGGTGCCGTCGTTCATGGCGCCCAGCTTAACAGTCATCTGCATCTGGTGGCGCGAGTTGCCCGCGGTGATGGTCTCCTCGCGGGTGTAGCAGCAGTAGCTCGGACGACCGGTCTGCTGAGTGACAAACGCCACGAAGATCTCACAGCAGCCCGTCTGCTTGGAGCCAAAGCCTCCACCAATGCGCGGCTTAATGACCTGCACCTGCGACTGCGGAATGTCGAGCGACTGCGCGACCATGCGGCGCACGTGGAAGGGCACCTGCGTCGAGGTAGTCACCGAGATGCGGCCGAAGGCGTCGGTCGTCGCGAAGGCGCGGAAGGTCTCCATGGGCGCGGTCTGCGTGGCCTGGCTGGTGTAGGTGCGCTCAAAGACGATGTCGCTCTGGGCGAAGGCCTCGTCCAGGTCGCCAAAGTCGCTCGTGCCGCTGCATACCAAGTTGCGCGGGACGTCGCCACCCTGCGGGAACATAAAGGTCACGTCGCCCTCGGGGTGGACCACGATATCGTTATCGAGTGCCTTGGTAAAGTCGAGCAGCGGCTCGAGCACCTCATAGTCGACCTTAATGAGTTTGAGCGCCTTATCGGCAGCCTCCTCAGTCTCGGCGGCGACGATCGCCACCTCCTCGTTTTGGTAACGGACGAGGTTCTCGAGAATCAGGCGGTCGTAGGGACTCGGCTGCGGATAGCTCTGGCCGGCGATGGTAAAGCGGCGCTTGGGCACGTCCTCGTAGGTGTAGACGCCCACGACGCCGGGCACCTTCAGGGCGCGCGACGTATCGATGGAGCGGATCTTGGCACGCGCATACGGGCTGCGCTTGAGCTTAACGATGAGCGCGCCGGCGGGCACCATGTCGCCCGTGTAGACGGGACGACCCTCGAGCAGAGCCTTCGAATCCTTCTTGGGCTGCTTGTGAGTGATCTGCTTGTACGCGACACCATCGGAGCTGGTGTTATTGACCGGCAGCTCGGGCATCTCGAAGCCCACCTGCACGCCGGACTCGTTGAGGAAGCGCACGATGGCGCGCAGCTGGCTCTCGTAGCCGCTGCAACGGCAGAGATTGCCGGCAAGCTGGCGCGAGAGCTCCTCGCGCGTGGCGACGAGGCTCGGGTCCTCCTTGGCGGCGCGGGCAAGCGCCAACACGTTCATGATGAGGCCGGGGGCGCAAAAACCGCACTGCTCGGCGCCTTCGGCAGCCATCGCGCGGGCCAGTGCCTCGGACTCGGCCTTGAGGCCCTCGAGCGTGGTGATGGTGTGGCCCTCGACGCGAGCGGCGGGAACCGAGCAGCTCAGCACCGGATCGCCATCGAGCCACACCGTGCACAGGCCGCAGTTGGTGGTCTCGCAGGCGCAGCGCACCGACGCGCAGCCCTGCTCGCGCAGCAGCGCAAAGAGCATGGTGTCGGGGGCAATCTGAACCTTGACCTTGCGGCCGTTGAGCGTAAAGGAGAGATCGATGAGTTTGGCAGCCATTAGCGCACCTCGCTAGAATCGACGCCGGGCACGCGGCGGCAGGAATACTCGTCCGTGGCAAACTTAGGCACTTGCACGCCCTCGAGCTC
>CABSZR010000121.1 GCA_902482185.1 uncultured Collinsella sp.
TCGACCCGACGAGGGCGTTACGCGTATCGTCGTGGCCAAGAACCGTTCGGGCCCGATCGGCGACGTCGATCTGATGTTCCTGCCGGCATCCACCAAGTTCTATGAGCTTGATGGGGCACATGCCGAGGAGTAGGACAGGCGCCCGTTGCACGGGTATACTGGGAATGTTTTGTGCTTCTGCGTGCCGGCGTGGCGCGTAGACAGTCCATGAATGTAAGGAGTAAACATGCCGTCAACCGTTTTGGTCGGTGCCCAGTGGGGCGATGAGGGCAAAGGTAAGATTTGCGACCTGGTCGCCGGCGACTTCGATGCCGTCGTGCGCTACTCGGGAGGCAACAACGCCGGCCACACCATCGTCGTCAACGGCAAGAAGTACGGCCTGCACCAGGTGCCCTCCGGCATCATGTATTCCGACCATGTGTCGGTGATCGGTAACGGCTGCGTCGTCAACCCCAAGGTTGTCCTTGAGGAGATTGACATGTTCGAGGCCGACGGCATCACCACCAAGAACCTCAAGATTAGCGGCAACGCGCATGTCATCATGCCGTACCACATCGATCTGGATGGCGCCTTTGAGCAGAAGCTCGGCAAGAAGAACATCGGTACCACCAAGCGCGGCATCGGTCCGTGCTATCAGGACAAGATGGCGCGCATTGGCCTGCGCATGCAGGACATGCTGGACGAGGCACTGTTCCGCGACAAGCTGGAGACCGCTCTCGCCCGCGTGAACCCCGAGCTCGAGCTCATCTACAACCTGCCCACCTACACCGTGGACCAGATTTGCGACGAGTACCTGCCGATGGCCGAGCGCCTGCGTCCCTACATCACCGAGACGAGCCTGCTGCTCAACAACATGATCGATGAGGGCAAGAACCTGCTGTTTGAGGGCGCCCAGGCGACGCTGCTCGACATCGACCACGGCACCTATCCGTACGTGACGTCTTCCAACTGCACCGCCGGCGGTGCCATCACCGGCTCTGGCGTGGGCATGAAGAACGTCGACCGCGTGCTGGGCGTCATGAAGGCCTATATCACCCGCGTCGGTTCGGGCCCCATGCCCACCGAGCTTTCCTATGAGTCCGAGGCCGGCCACACGCTGACCGAGGAGGGCTATGAGTACGGCGTGACCACCGGTCGCCGTCGTCGTTGCGGCTGGTTTGACGGCCCTATCGCCAACTATGCCTCGCGCGTCAACGGCCTCACCGACATCGCCGTGACCAAGCTCGACGTGCTTTCGGCTTTCGACACCATCAAGGTGTGCGTTGCCTACGACGTCGATGGCGAGCGTTACACGAGCGTGCCCGAACACCAGGTGCGCTTTGAGCATGCCAAGCCCATCTACGAGGAGCTCCCTGGCTGGAAGTGCGATATCACCGGTTGCCGCAGCTTTGACGAGCTGCCGCAGGAGGCTCAGGACTACGTGGCGTTTATCGAGGATCTGGCACACACTCGCGTGACGTTCATTGGCGTTGGCGCTGGTCGCGAGCAGATCATCAACCGATTCTGGAAGTAATCGGGACTATTTGGTTATTGCGATATACCCCTTTGCAGCCCGGACGGGCGGCCGAGGGGTATATTTGCTTGCAAAGGGCTCGCGCGGAGCGGGCCGTTCATCCATAGAGGAGGCACCCTTGAAGGCGGACACTCAAACCATCGACATCCTGTTGTTGGGCAGCGGCGGCCGCGAGCATGCTCTGGCAGCTAAGCTCGCTGCATCACCGCGCGCCGGCAAGCTCTACATTGCGCCGGGTAACGGCGGCACCGCGAGCTGCGGCGAGAACGTTGTTCTCGACGACTGCGATCCTGCGGCCGTGGCGGCGTTTGCGCAGAGCCACGGATGCGGACTTGTGGTAATTGGCCCCGAGGCTCCGCTCGTGGCGGGCGTGGCCGACGCCGTGCGCGCGGCGGGTATTCCCTGCTTTGGCCCGGGTGCCGAGGGCGCCCAGATGGAGGGCTCCAAGCTGTTCTCCAAGCAGCTCATGGAGCGCGCCGGTATCCCTACGGCGGCCTACGGCTCGTTTACCGACGAGGCTTCGGCTCTTGCCTACGTGCGCGAGCAGGGCGCCCCGCTGGTCGTCAAGGCCGACGGCCTTGCCGCGGGCAAGGGCGTTATTGTGGCAACCGAGCTTTCGCAGGCCGAAGAGGCTGTGCGGGAGTGCTTTGGCGGCACCTTTGGGGATGCCGGCAACACGGTGGTTATCGAGGAGATGCTCGTTGGCCCCGAGTGCTCGCTGCTGGCCTTTACCGACGGCAAGACCGTTCGTCCTATGGCTACCTCGCAGGATCACAAGCGTGCACTCGAGGGCGACAAGGGCCCCAACACCGGTGGCATGGGCGTCTACAGCCCGGTGCCCATCGTGACCGACGAGGAGCACGCCACCATGGTGAAGGTCATGGAGCAGACCGTGGCAGAGCTCGCCGCCGAGGGCATCGACTACCGCGGCTGCCTGTACGGCGGCTTTATGCTTACCCCCGCCGGTCCCAAGGTGCTGGAGTTCAATGCCCGCTTTGGCGATCCCGAGACGCAGGTCGTGCTGCCGCGTCTTAAGAACGACCTGGTCGAGGTCATGCTTGCCTGCGCCAACTGCGAGCTCGATCAGGTTGAGCTCGATTGGCGTGACGAGTGGGCCGTGGCCGTTGTCCTGACGAGTGCGGGCTATCCCGGCAGCTATGAGAAGGGCAAGGTCATCACCGGCATCGAGGATGCCGAGGCCATGGAGAATGTGACGGTGTACCACGCCGGCACCGCTGTGGTGGATGGCAAGCTCGTGACCAACGGCGGTCGCGTACTCGCCGTGACCGCGCTGGGCGACACGTTCGAGAACGCTCGCGACCTTGCCTACGAGGCCTGCGAGAAGATTGATTTTGAGGGCAAGACCCTGCGCCACGACATTGGCCTGCGTGCGCTGCGCGGCCGCGACGCCTGGGATGCCTAAAATCCGAGAGGAATGAGACGGATGGACGATAAGAACGAAGAGCTCGTGGACGCGCAGATCGTCGAAGAGGACAGCCGCATGTATGGGCACGCCGAGGGCGAGCCTGGTGGCGAGGTCGCTGACGAGCCGGCGCTGGTGCTGGGCGACGACGACCCGCATGACGCCCTGCTGCACGAGAAGATTCTTTCGGAGGAGTGCGCCTGGAAGGGCAAGATCCTCGACGTCCACCGTCTTGAGGTCGAGCTGCCCAACGGTCACCGCAGCGCCCGCGATATCGTTCGCCATCCGGGTGCGGCGGCCGTTGTGGCACTGACCGAGAGCGGCAAGATCGTACTGGTGCGTCAGTACCGCACCGCCATCGACCGCGTGACGGTCGAGATTCCCGCCGGCAAGCTCGATCCGGGCGAGGACCCGCTCGATTGCGCCAAGCGCGAGCTGCACGAGGAGACGGGCTTTAAGGCCGGCCGCATTCGCTTTTTGACGTCGATTGTCACGACCTGCGGTTTTTGCGACGAGATCATTCACATCTACCTGGCTACCAAGCTCGAGTTTGATGCGCCCGATCCCGACGATGACGAGTTTGTCAACGTTGACCTGGTACCGCTGCACGAGCTGATCGACGCCGTGCTCGACGGTAAGATCGAGGACGCCAAGACCGTCGTGGGCGCCTTGGCCTGCGATAGCATCGCTCACCGACTAGGCGGGGCTGAGCTGTAACGAGCGGGAATGATCTCGCAGGTTTGTGTAAGTCAGCGAAAGCGCCCCATTTGAGACAAGGTGGCCTAAAAGAGGAGGGAAGCGTATGGATATACGCGACCGACGATTGAAGGCCAGATTGTCCAAATGGGGCGCTTGCAGCGTCGAGACGAAACGCGGTTTGGTAAAACCGCGTAAGGTGATTATGTTTAGAAGGTTTTTGTCTTATTACAAGCCCCAGATGGGGCTTTTTGTTGCTGATACTATTTGTGCCCTGGTGCTTGCCGCCATTGACCTGGCGTTTCCTATTATTCTGCGCAATCTGACTGGTGGGCTCTTTACCCAGGGTCAGGCTGCTATTATGCAGGCGCTCGGTATGATCGCGGTTGGTCTGGTGCTGATGTATGCCATCCGTTGCGCCTGTCGCTACTTTGTGAGCTATTGGGGCCACGTGATGGGCGCGCGCATGGAGTCCAAGATGCGTGAGGACCTGTTCGATCAGTACGAACGGTTTAGCTTTGCATACTTCGATCGCAACAGCTCGGGTGACATGATGAGCCGTGTGGTCAACGACCTGTTCGATATCTGCGAGGCGGCGCACCACGTGCCCGAATGGATCATTATCTGCGGTATCGAGATCATCGGCTCGTTTGTGATTCTGTTTACCATCGCGCCGGTGCTCGCACTCGCCATGGCAGTGGTGACGGCGGTGTTCGCGGTCATTATGTTTTGGCAGAACATGCGCATGCGCGAGGTCTTTAGCGATAACCGCAAAAAGATTAGCGGCATCAATGCGCAGCTGCAGGATTCGCTGGCGGGCATGCGCGTGGTCAAGAGCTTTGCCAATGAGCAGACCGAACGCTCTAAGTTTCGCGCCTCGAACAATCGCTATCTTTCGTCCAAGGAGAACATGTATCATGCCATGGGCGTCTACACTGCGACGTATGGCCTGCTCTCGGGCGTGCTCTATGTGATTGTGGTGCTGCTCGGCGGTTGGCTCGTTGCCCAGGGTCAGCTGCAGGCGGTCGATATGGCAACCTTTGCGCTCTACATTTCGCTGTTCTGCACGCCGCTCGAGACGCTCGTCAATTCGGCCGAGACGTATCAGAAGGCCATCGCCGGCTTTAAGCGCATGGATGAGGTACTCTCGACTGTCCCCGATATTCAGGATAAGCCGGGTGCTGCGGATCTGCAGGTGACGGCTGGTGCCGTGGAGTACCGCAACGTGTGCTTTAACTACGAGGATGTTGAGCTTGGCTCGGACGATGGGGCACGTCCCGTTATCGACCATATGGATCTGTCCATTAGGCCCGGTCAGACCATCGCTTTGGTTGGCCCCTCGGGCGGCGGCAAATCGACGACTTGTTCGCTGTTGCCGCGCTTTTACGACGTTGCCGGCGGCTCCATTAGTATCGACGGCCAGGATGTGCGCGACGTGACGCAGCAG
>CABSZR010000122.1 GCA_902482185.1 uncultured Collinsella sp.
TTCCAGTCGGTTTCGACTTGCGGCGTTCCCGGCGCGCCAGGGGTCGCGCCATTACAATGGAGCGGATTCGCCAAATGCAAAGGAGTCGCCATGCCCGCCTGCCCGCTGGTCGATTGCCATACCCACACCTCGTTCTCGGACGGACACGCCTCGTTTGAGGACAACGTTCGCGCCGCTGCTGCGGCCAGCTGCCGCGTCATGGTCTCAACCGATCATCTCACCCTGCCCGCCAGCATGGACGCCAACTGCGAAGTGCAGGTTACTGAGGGCGACCTGCCGGCGCATCGTCTGGCTTTTGAGGATGCTCGCAAGCTTGCCGCGCAGATTGCGCCGGAGCTCAGCTTTATCTATGGCTTTGAATGCGATTGGTACGAGGGCTGCGAGCCTTTGGTTGAGCGCTGGTCCCAGGGCGCCGTCGTACTCCTGGGCAGCGTGCATTGGATTGGCAACCCAGGCGATATTGCGGCAGGTGCTGCGGGCACGGCGGGGACGGAGGACGTCGCTCGTCCTGATACACCCGATTCCCTTTGCGGTTGGATCGACGATGACACCAACCTGCATGTTTGGGAAAACTTAGACGTACGCGGCGTGTGGGAGCGCTATGTCGATGACTGGTGCCGCGCCTGCGAGAGCCCGCTTAACTTTGATGTGATGGCTCATCCCGACCTGTTCATGCGCTTTTCGAAGGAAGGCTTTGCGCCCGATTTTGATACGGCACCGTTTTGGGAGCAGATGGCAGAGTGCGCACACGATACAGGCCGCCGCGTTGAAGTTTCGACCGCCGCGCCGCGCAAGGGCCTCGACGACTATTACCCCTCGACGGGGCTGTTGCGTTGCTTTGCCCACGCCGAGGTACCCATCACCTTTGGCTCGGACGCGCACCGCGCCTGCGACATCTGCTGGAATATCCGCGAGGCACAAGCCCACGCCTACGACTGCGGCTACCGAACCTTCGACATCCCCCACCCCACCGGCGAATGGGAACCCACACCCCTCGACTAGCCATCCCTTCATAAGTTGCGGTAAAATAGTTCCTGTTTATAGCCCTAGGACCGTCAAACAAGAACTATTCCACCGCAACTTCTATTTGATCCGTTGGGGACGGAGGAAAACGGATCATTTGGTGCGAAGTATCCTGTCCCCCTTGCACCAAAAGCTTGACTAGTGGCGGCGGGCGTTGAGTTCGCCGGCTAGCTCGTCGAGGGTAATACCGTAGCGCTCGAGCGTCACGAGCAGGTGGTAGACCAGGTCGCCGGCTTCATAGCGGATGTGATCGTGGTCGTTATCCTTGCAGGCCATGATGACCTCGCTCGCCTCCTCGGCAAGCTTCTTAAGCAGCTCATCCTCGACGTCGGTCAGCAGGCGAGCGGTATAGCTCTCCTGCGGCGACGCGTCGCGACGACCATGAATCACCTCGGCCAGCCCCGTCAGTGTCTCGCCGATATTTCCATCCTGAACGTTTGCGGTGCGCACACCCATGGTTCAATCCTTTCTGGTTGGCCAAGCGCCTAGTCGAGCGCCCGCCCTACGCGAGTTTCTTAAAGAAGCAGGTGCGGTTGCCGGTATGGCAGGCCGGACCCGGCGAGTCGACCTTGACCAGCAGCGTATCGCTATCGCAGTCGGCCCAGAGCTCCTTGGCCTCTTGCATATTGCCGCTCGTCGCGCCCTTGTTCCAGAGCTCCTGACGGCTGCGGCTCCAAAACCACGTGGTACCGGTCTTGAGCGTCAGCCCCACCGACTCCTCGTTCATCCAAGCAACCATAAGCACCTCGCCGGTGTCATACTGCTGAACAACACAAGGAATCAGCCCCTTGGCGTCGTATTTGAGCTCGGACGCAGTTGTCACTTGCTCCATTTAAAAATCCAATCTCACAGGAATACCTTGAGAGGCCATATACTCTTTGACTTCGCGAATGCTGAACGTCCCAAAGTGAAAGACGCTGGCCGCCAGCACGGCATCGGCTTCGCCCTCGATCACGCCCTCGGCAAAATGCTCGAGCGTGCCCACGCCGCCGCTCGCGATAACGGGAATCGGCACCGCGCGCGCCACGGCGCGGGTGAGCGCCAGGTCAAAGCCGGCCTTGGTGCCGTCGCGGTCCATACTGGTGAGCAAAATCTCGCCGGCGCCGCGACGAGCCGCTTCCTCGGCCCACGCCACCGCGTCGATACCCGTGGCGTTGCGGCCTCCCGCGGTAAAGACCTCCCACCTATCGGCACCCGGCTCTCCGGGCAAACCGACGCGCTTGGCATCGATCGCCACGACCACGGCCTGGCTGCCAAACGCCGCGGCAGCCTGACTGATCAGCGACGGGTCACGCACGGCGGCAGAGTTGAGCGACACCTTATCGGCACCGGCGGCAACCATGGTCCGCATGCCCGCCAAGTCGCGGAAACCGCCACCCACGGTATAGGGAATAGCGAGCTCCTCGGCCGCATGCGCCGCCATCTCGATAGTCGTCGCACGGTTGTCGCTCGTGGCGGTAATGTCCAGGAAGACGACCTCGTCCGCACCCTCGCGGTCGTAGGCGCGCGCCAGCTCCACCGGGTCGCCCGCATCGCGCAGGCTCACAAAGTTGACGCCCTTGACCACGCGGCCGTCCTTAACATCCAGACAGGGAATCACGCGTTTGGTAAGCATGGGCTACTCCTCCCCTCGGGCGGCGGCCAGCGCCTGTACCAGCGTAAAGTTGCCCTCGTAGAGCGCACGACCGGTAATGGCACCTTCAATCGTGCCCTCACCCACCGCGGCCAGCGCGCGGATGTCGTCGAGCGTCGAGATACCGCCCGAAGCCACGACGGGAAAGCCCGCGACCTGCGCCACATGGCGATACGCCGCCACATCGATGCCCGTCTGCATGCCATCACGCGCGATGTCGGTATACACCAGATGCTTAAAGCCCAGCTCGGTAAGCTGCGCCACGGCATCGTCGAGCGCCATACCCGCGCCGTCGCGCCAGCCGTTCACCTTGACCTGGCCGTCGCGTGCGGCAATATCTGCCACCAACAGCTCGCCAAAGCCTTGGGCCGCCACCTCGGCAAAACCCGGCTCGGTCACGAGCACCGTGCCTAGTGCGATGCGGCGCGCACCGTAGCCGGCCAACTCGTCGATGCGCGCGAGCGAGCGGACGCCGCCGCCCACGTCCACGGACAGACCGTTGACGCCGCAGATGGCCTTAATCGCCGCCGAGTTGGCAGCGCATGTGTCCTCGTCCTCGCCAAAGGCAGCGGACAGGTCGACGACGTGCACCCAGCTTGCGCCCTGCTCGGCAAACGAGCGAGCAACGGCCACGGGGTCGTCGGAATATACCTTGCAACGACTCCGGTCGCCGCGCTCCAGGCGCACGACCTTGCCGCCGATCAGATCGATTGCGGGAAACAGGATCATCGGCCGGCCTCCTCGACGATGTTGACGAAGTTCTTAAGGATGCGCTGACCCAGCGCGGAGGATTTCTCGGGATGGAACTGGCAACCCCACACGTTGCCATGGCGCACGATGCACGGGAAGCTCCGCGTATAGTGCGTGCGCGCCAGCACATCGGCGGCATCGGCATCGTCGGCCACCGCGTAGCTGTGGGTGAAGTACATGTTGGCACCCTCGGCAAAACCAGTAAGCAGCGGATCGGCCGCACCGGCGGGCGTCATGTGCACCTGGTCCCAGCCCACGTGCGGCACCTTCAGGCGGCTCGACTCCAGGCGCGTGCACGAACCGCGCATAATACCCAGGCCATCGACCCAGAGGGCACCGGCCCGCTCGGAGGCGTTGCCGTCGGCGACCGCGCTCTCGCTCGCAGGAACGCCCTCGTTGCCGCGCTCAAAAAACAACTGAAGGCCCAGGCAGATGCCGAGCAGCGGAGTTCCAGCGGCAACGGCGTCGAGCACCGCGTCCGCCTCGCCGCTCTCGCGCATAAAGGCAATCGCGTCGTAGAACGCACCCACGCCCGGGATGACCAGGCCGTCGGCGTTGCGGATCTGCTCCGGATCGTCCGACGTGCAGGCAGCGGCACCAGCGCGCGCAAGCCCGCGCACGACGCTCGACAAGTTGCCCTTGTGGTAGTCGACCACCACGATCTTCGGTTCGCCCACGCGACCCCTCCCTTATCTCATCGTCCAAAACCACCACAAAGGGGACAGGCACCTTCGTAGTGGTTTTTGCCTTTGTTGCGGTTACAGTGAACCCTTGGTGCTGGGGATGCCTTGCACGCGGGGATCGAGCTCGCAGGCGCGGCGCATCGTGCGGCCCACGGCCTTAAAGGCGGCCTCGATAATGTGATGCGAGTTGCCGCCCGCCAGCTCGCGCACGTGCAGCGTAAGTTTGGCATCGCGCGCAAAGGCATAGAAGAACTCGACGGCCAGCTCGGTATCGAAGCTGCCCACGCGCTCAGTCGGCACGGGCAGCTCGCAGTAGGCCTGCCCGCGGCCCGAAATATCAACAGCAGCCATCACAAGCGTCTCGTCCATGGCGATTGCCGCGTCGGCAAAGCGCGTAATGCCCGCCTTGTCGCCCAGCGCCTGGCAAAACGCCTCGCCCAGCACAATGCCCGTGTCCTCGACGGTATGGTGCGCATCGACTTCTACATCGCCTACCGCATGCACCGTCAAATCGAACAGGCCATGGCGGCCAAAGGCGTTGAGCATGTGGTCGAAAAACGGCACGCCGGTCGAGATATCGCACACGCCGCTTCCGTCAAGGTCAAGCTTTACGACGATGTCGGTCTCCCCCGTCTTGCGGGTCACCTCGGCATAACGGCCCATCTACATCTCCTCCTTCACCAGCGCGGCAAACGCAGCCAGCACCTCATCGTTTTCCTGCGGGGTACCCACGGTAATGCGCAGACAGTCCGCGAGCCCCGGCGCGTAACTAAAGTCGCGCACCAAAATTGAATACTCGTCGCGCAGACGCTCGCGCACGCGCGTGGCATGCGGTGTGCGCACAAGCACAAAGTTCGCCGCGCTCGGCCATGCCTCCACGGGCAGACCCTCGGCAGCCATCGAGCGCAGGGCGGCCAGTTCGCGCTCGCGCTCGGATGCGACCTGTGCCACCACGGGCGCATACGCAT
>CABSZR010000123.1 GCA_902482185.1 uncultured Collinsella sp.
GCAAGCGCAAGGACCTGGTCATCACCGGCCGCACCCTCTTTGGCGCTGCCCCCTGCAAGGGCCAGGAGCTCGAGGAGCACTACTTTGGCGCTATCCGCCCCACCGTCTCGGCCTATATGAAGGACCTGGACGATGAGCTGTGGGCGCTTGGCATTCCCGCCAAGACCAAGCACAACGAGGTCGCTCCCTGCCAGCATGAGCTCGCCCCTGTCTATGGCGAGGTCAACGAGGCCATCGACCAGAATCTGGTCATGATGGAGAAGATGAAGCTCATCGCCTCCCGTCACGACTTGGTCTGCCTGCTGCACGAGAAGCCCTTCGAGGGCATCAACGGTTCGGGCAAGCACAACAACTGGTCGCTTGGCACCGAGTCCGAGAATCTGCTCGATCCGGGCGACACTCCGCTCGACAACCTGCAGTTCATCGTCTTCCTCACCGCGGTGATCGAGGCCGTCGATAACTATCAGGAGCTCCTGCGTGCCTCCGTTGCCTCGGCCGGCAACGACCATCGTCTGGGCGCCAACGAGGCTCCTCCGGCGATTATGTCCATCTTCCTGGGCGACCAGCTTACCGAGGTCGTCGAGAAGATCATCGATGGCAAGGCTTCCGTCCATGCCACGCGCGGCGTGCTCGACCTGGGCGCCGATACCCTGCCCAAGTTGATGCAGGACAACACCGACCGCAACCGCACCTCCCCGTTCGCCTTCACCGGCAACAAGTTCGAGTTCCGTGCCTGCGGCTCCGAGCAGAACGTCTCCGACTCCAACCTGGTGCTCGATGCCGCCGTGGCCAAGTCGCTCAAGTCCTTCGCCGACGCACTCGAGGGTACGCCCGAGGATAAGTTCCAGGACGCCGCGCTCGAGTACTGCAAGAAGGTGCTGACCGATCACCAGCGCATCCTGTTCTCCGGCGACGGTTACTCCGACGAGTGGCCCATTGAGGCCGAGAAGCGCGGCCTTGCCAACAACAAGACCACGGCCGACGCCCTGCCCGCCTTTGTTTCCGATAAGGCCATTGCGCTCTTTGAGGAGACGGGTGTCCTGACCAAGGCCGAGGCCCAGTGCCGCTACGATTGCAAGCTCGAGAAGTACAACAAGCTCATGAACATCGAGGCTACCACGATGGTTCGCGAGGCGCGTCGTACCTATCGCCCGGTCATTACCGCCTACGCCACCAAGGTCGCTAAGGGCCTTGAGACTATTCGTGCCGCCGGTGCTGAGGCCGCCATGCAGTGCGAGCAGAACACGCTCAACAAGCTCTGCAACGGCATCACCGCCATCAACGACTCCATCAAGGCGCTCGACGCCGTGCATCAGAAGGCCGAGGCTCTCGATGGCCAGGAGCAGGCCAACGTGTATGCACATGAGGTCGTTCCCGCTATGGATACGCTGCGCGCCGCCGTGGATGCCATGGAGGAGATCGTGGCCGCCGACTACTGGCCGGTCCCGACCTACGACGACATCCTGTTCTACGTGTAGAACGTAACTGACATATCGTCACGGTATTGAGCCGGGGTCCGCATCGCGCGGGCCCCGGCTTTTTGTTTGCGAAGGACGCTTTGGAGTCCGTTTTGCAACTGATTCACCCACGCAATAAGGGGTCTTGGGCAAAAAACGTCAAATATGAGTACTGTCACAAGTCCCGTAGCATTATCTTTTGCAAAATATGCAGTGTTACGCAACATATGTCCAAGTACTCAGCTGATAAGCGCCTTTAATTCTTCCGCCGTAGGACCCCTGGCGTCTAAATCGCCTTCTGATGGCATGAAATCGCTGTTACTAAATTGGTAATATTACTCATATTTGCTATTTTTTGCCCACGGGCCTTGCGATGATGCCGGGATTCGCACCCTGTCGGGTTCGAATCCCGGCATATCGGTAGCAAAAAGCCCGTCACCGCGAGGGCAACGGGCTTCTCAGTTTAAATGGTGCCCCGTTCGAACAACTTCTCGAACCGAGATCTGCTCGTTCGGGACGATCGTTCTTCTTAGGATACCACGCACTAGGCTTGCGGCATAATCGCCTGGTCACCGTGCTCGCCGAGGTACGGCATGAGGTACACGCCGCCCTCGTCTGTCGTGAGCAGAAGGTACTCGCGGTTGAGCTTATCGCACACGATTTCCTGATGCACGCCATCCGGCAAATCGTAAATCGGGCCATCGGTTCGCGCGGGCGATACCGTCATGTCCTGCGCCCCCATGGCCTGCCTGGCGCACGAGGCGGCGGCAAACACGATGAGCAGCAGGATCACCGCCGCCACAAGCGGGCCGCACCCGCCGTTGCGGTCTTCGTCGGCAGGGCTTGGGTACGGCATCGCCTACACCTTCTCTGCGTACTTCTCGCCGGAGGCGGTTTCCACGGCGATCCAGCGCTTGTAGCCGGAACCGCCCGTATAGCGGCCCCAAACGTAGCCGTCGGCCGATGCGAACGTGCCGTCGAGCGTCACAGTCTCCCCGCGATGGTAGGTTGCGACGGTCGAGTAGCCGGTGCCAGCACCGGAGCGCACGTTCAGGGCATCGACGCAGATGCGGTACGTTCCCGCCGAGTTGCTGGTCTGCGCCTGCGCGGTGCCGACGCGCACGAGGTAGTCGTTCGGGTCGTAGCCTCCCGTGGGCTTGCCGACGGCGATGTAGCGAGTATGACCGCTGTCGCTGGTGTAGCGTCCCCACACGTAGCCGTCCGCGATGCAATACCAGTCATCGAGGTTGACCGTCTCGCCCTTGCCGTAGGAGGCTACCACGGAGCCTGAAAGCGCCGGCGCGTCTCTGACGTTCAGACAATCGACTGTGCAGCGGTAGGTTCCGTTGAAGCCTGTACCCTCCTTGCCGGTGGCGCTCGGCTGCTCTGCCGGTACCGATGGCGGGACGGTCGGGGCGCTGCCGCCGTCGAGAATCGTGTTCACCTCGGATGCGAGCTGATCCATGCGGGCATGCAGCCACGCGCCGGGGCAATCGGTCGAGGAGAACATGCGGTGCTCGGTGAGCGTGGCGTTTCGCGTTCCGTCGTATGCGAGGCGGAATCCGTAGCGGCGGCAGATGTCGGCGCACAAGTTGACGAGCGCGGCCCACGTGGCGTCGGTGAGCGAGGAGTCTGCGTTGTTCGCGCACTCGATCGTGATGGCGCGGTCGTCGTTCCACTTGCTAGCGGAAGTCCAGGCGCGGTCGCCCTCGTCCACGCTCATGGCGATGTCGCCGTCGTAGCCGATGCAGTAGTTCGAGCTTGCCTGGCGCGCGGTCGCTGCGAAGTAGTCGGCGCACTGCCTGCCCGTCCAATGGGCCGCCATGTAGTGCGGCGTGATCTTGCAAACGCGATTGCCCGAACGCCCGCTGTTGCGGTTGCCAGTGATGTTGGCGTAGGTGCAGAGGCTACTCTTCGCCATCGTCGCCCCTTCCGTCGTTAAGCTCTTCAAAGGTCTCGTCATCCATGTCTAGCCCTCCTTCTTCACGTCGCCGAGTGCCAAGAGCGCGTCGAGCCACTTGTCGGTAACGCCAACGCTCTTGAAGGCGGCGTAGGCCACCTGCACGCCGCCTACCGCGGCGAAGATGGACGTAACCCACGCCGTGGGGTCAGTCGGCATACCCCCGGCCATGGCCGTCAATGCGCCGCACAGCGCCGATACTGCAATGGCCGTCCAGCGGGCAACATTGCCAGTCATAGCCTTCGTCTTGATAGCCTGCACGATATAGGGCACCACGAGGACGGTCAGCACCGTGAGCCCTGCCTGTATATCAGTCATCTCTATCTCCCCGTCTCCTTGTTGTACATGAGGTCGACTCGGTCGTAGATATGGTCGACCTTCTCTGCCATGCCCTGGCTGCGCGCCTGGCTGTTGACCAAGTCTGCGTGAAGGACGTCATTTGACGCGACAACCGACTCCATGAGCGTTTTCATTCCTTCAATCAGGGTGTTGCTGCGCTCCATCTGGGCGGCGATGCGCCCCTCCATTTGGGACCGCTCGCGGTCGCGCTGCGCCCTCTCGTCGACTTCGGCCTGCTTGCGCTCCTCGCGCTTCAGGTCGAGCTCGCCCTTCCGCTGGTTTTGGCGTTTGTACTCCTCGAGAAATTGTCTCCCGAAGTAGAACGCAACGAGCGTCAGGAGCACGCCGCCAAGCCAAGCCGGTCCGTAAGGCGCAAAAAGCTTGAGCACTTCCATCCTGGGCGCCCTCCTTCCGCCTATTCGGCCGTGTACTCCTCGCCGGTGATTTCCTTGTACTCGTCGGCGGTGATCCATTTGCACTCGACAGCCTTGTAGACGCGCGCCTTGCTCCAAAGGTCTCTGTCGTAGTACTTCTTGACCTTCGCGAAGTGCTTGGAATGCTCAACGGTTTTCTTCGTAGCCATTACTGGTCACCTCCCACGGTCATGAGCAGGTAGTCGATGTTCGCCGTGTTGGTCTCGGTCTGCGTCGGCTGGGACGCCTGCTCGCGCATCTGTTCGAGCAGCGCCGGGAGGTCGGGCACCTCGCCGTTGGCGTAGGCGGCGAGCGCGGAGGTGTAGGCGAGCTTTCGCGCCTTCCGCTCCACGTACTCGTCATCGTCGATAACGCCCGCGTCGTGCGCCGCGTCGGGGTCGCCGATCTGCGACAGCAAGTCGCGCAGGGCGTTGACCTCGGCCAGGGTGCCGTCTCGAAGCTCGTCGGGGCGCGGCATGTCTTCCTCAGTGTCCATGCGGACTCCTTCCTTATCGGGGAATGTGCCGCCATCGTATTAGCGCCGTGAGATTGCCTGGCCGTTTGGGCGGGCGCGAAGAAAGAAGGCGCGCCGCAGCACGCCCTCAATACGCTGGTTATTTCGTTTCCGACCTGTCTAGGCCGCCGTTTTGAGCTGCCGCCCTTCCGCTATGGCGAGGGCGTTCCGCCCGAATCGCCTCTCGGGCTTGGTTGCATTGAGCAACCCCCCCCCCGCGAGGTTTTCGAACAGACTGCGGTACAGCGCGTCCATGGCCAGCACGCTGCGGTGCGCGTCCAAATGCGCCATGCCGCCGCGCCAGCTCTGGTAGCTCTGCTCCACCTGCTCGGGGGTCATGACGCCATCGG
>CABSZR010000124.1 GCA_902482185.1 uncultured Collinsella sp.
CCCCACACCTCAATGCCGCACAGCGTGATGTCCGCATCGGGCGCATGCGACTCCGTCACGGAGTTTTGCCCGGCAATCGTCAGCACCAGGTCGCCTTCGGCACCGATGGCTTCGCCCGCGTAGCCGTCAAGCTCCAGATGGCCGATATCGGTCCAGGCCCAACCGGGACCCGACGCGCCCGGCTCGCAGTACTTCGCGCCCGCGATGAACAGGCATCGCAAGCCCATGAAGAGTTTGGAGGTATCGACCCTTGGCCATCAAGGCACGCCTTCCAACAAGTCTCTTTAATCGTCGTTTAATACCATCAAGTTTCCCGCGGTCACGCTGCCAGAGAGTGGTACGGAAACTTCACTTGTCCATGACGTCCCGGATTCTCGCAGACATGTACGCTGCCAAGCGCGAGGGCGACACGCTCTTCTGCAGCCTGGTCAGTGGCACCTACGTCCGCAACGACTACAACGAGGTCAACCTCGTGTACAAGACGGCTCCATGGCGGTCACCGCCATGGAGCCGTCTGAGCCCCGACATGCTGAAGAAGTGGTGACGGCGCGACCGAGCGGGCCTGGACGCCGAAGGCTACTGCTTCCACGAGCTTCTCGATTCCTACCTTACCGCGCTCGCTTGGGTGGGAGCGCATCCCAAGGCCACGCAGGTTCTCGCGGGACATGCCACCTGCGCCGTCGCCATGAATATCTACACTCACGTGAACATGGACTACAAACGCGAGGTCGCCGAGGCGCTGGTGAGGGCGATTGCCGCCGCGCAGCCGGAGCCTGAGCCGGCAAAGGCACGCGAGAGAGCCCCAAAACGCAACGCGCCCGAGCAGCGAATCGAATTGCTGCACGGGTCCTGTAGTCGTTCGCCACCTTAAGGCGGACTAATCAATGCTTGATTCTTTGATAGCATGTCGTTTTACCACAGACGGCAAAATCAGGCCTAAACGATTAATTACAGCCCCTGACAAAAAGAGCGGGGATGGTTACCCACCTCCGCTCCGTTGATTGCTCAAGATTCGAAATAGCTTACGTCCTCTTCTCCGCAAATGGCCACAGGAGAAATGGTACCTTGCATATTCCCTCTAGGCATATTCCACGACCCGAACTGAAAACAAAGACTAGCGTCTCATTTCGCAAATCCTCGCAGCCCTGGTACCTTGGCCGCAAATCCTCGCACGATGCCCCGTTCGTAGCCGTTGAGGCCCCACTTGCCAACGAAGAACGCAAGCGAGAAGAGGTACACCACGCCCCCAAGCAAGAAAAGCCAAACGCTGCCGTGACCCATTGGAAAAAGCCAGTACGCCGCTCCAGAAACCGCTGTGGCAGCAGCCCATGGAAACGCCAATGCAGCGATTTCGCGCCAAAACATGGCGATGTCCAGCCCGGCGCGCTTTGCGTAATACCAATTCATGACCAACCCATTGCCTACAAACATACACACGCCGCTGCAAACCGCTACGGCAACGATGCCGAACCTCGGCGCGAGCAGGATAGATCCGGCGATGTTCACCACAGAGAGGGCAAGATATATGATGCCCCTGAAATAATACTTGTTCTCGACCTGCAGAATCGTTAACCCAAGGTTCTGAGTAAGGTCAACGGTGAGGGGCAGCATGACGGCAAGGGCAATCCAAAAAGCCTCCCCGTATGCATCACCCGCCCAAAGCACGATGAAGTCAGGACCAAGCACGATGAAGCCGCCGAGGATGATCGAACACATCAGGAACGTGATACGTCCGACCTTTGCGAAAAGAACCGAGATGGCTGCATTGTCGCGGTCACGGTGGTAGAGCTCCGAGACACGCTGGAAGAAAACGCCGGACACGGCATTGCCGGCCTGCAGGTAGGCTGTGTAAACCTGCGCACCTACGGCGTAGATAGCAACCGGGGCAGAACCATAGAAATATGCCACGATGAGTTTGCCCGAAGACCAGAAGACCTGGTCGGCAACCGTTACCATGACAATGGCAACAGAGAAGCCCAAAAGCCTCCGCACCAGCTGCCCATCCCAACCGTGGTACCTGTAACTCACATGGAGGAATCCCTGCGCGAACACGCGCTGCATGGTCGCGCAAAGAATGTTCATGGTAAGGATGACGGTGGTGATGACGAGCGCATTTGGAAATGCCTGACCGAGAACGAGAATCAGCACAGGCTGCACGATCAAGGTCAAAAGTTGCGAACCCTTGAGGAAGACGAAGCGTTCGTTGGAGTTGATGGCGGCAATATTGATGGTGTTGTTGAAGGTAACGACCGTGTTTGCCGCGAGGACGCAAAGCATTACGCAGCACTCATTCACCTGTTCAGGAGTGAAGGACCCGGCATATACGGCTCTGAAGACCGGGATTATCGCCGCGACCACAAGCACGGCCAGGACAGAAAGCCCCCAGTAAAGTCGTTTGGCAATGGCAAGCGTATTTTCCATCATACGTTTGTCGCCATCGGCCTTATACATGCTGTAGTAGCGTCCAACACCTGCCGAAAGGACGCTATTGATGGACACCACGTAAGCCATGATGGGACCAACGGTCTGGTAGAGACCGTATTCGTCCTGTCCGATGGTGGATAGCAGGAGCGGGATGTAGAGAAAGTTAACGACGATTTGCGTGAGCGTGTAAGCATACGAAATGACAATACCCTGCTTACGCCGCATCGCTGGGCTCGCATTGGAAATACCCGAGAATATACTCCTAGACATGGAAAACACCCCTCATTACGCCCTTTCTTACCAAACGCTTCAATACGCTCTTAGCTTTGTAGAGAACAACGTAGGCACGCCAGTAACCCATGGTGACAAGGCGGAATTCCATTCCGTAACGGCTCGCAAACTCACCCATGTACGGGTTATCCCGCCATGCTGGAAAGTTCCCGTCCATCCATCTAAAGAACTCGGGCCTATACGTATCGGAATTCTCACAGACCTTAGCGGAACGTACTCCTCCCCAGAACAGAACATGGAGGATGCAGAGCGCTTCTAGCTCATCGGCGTAGCGTTTGCGCTTATCAGGTGCTATCTGGGCCAGCATGCCATCGGCCGATTTGATGATGTCGAGCACCCTCTCCTCAGGCACTTCATTTAGCGTACTTGTAGGCCGTTGTACATAGAGGTATGGCGTCGCACCAATGGAAGATACCTCGCCTATTGCAAGTAGAAGGGCGACAGCCGAAGCCATATCCTCGCCGATTCGTGGCCCCTCGACGAGGCGTATGCCCGACTCGATAAAGCTCTTCCGGCAATTGTATTGCCGGAAGAGTGAGACACTTTCCAGTATATTACCGGCAATTGACTCACTCTTCAGGCACCCGCCCCGCCAGAGACAGCAATGTGATAGCAGTGAGCCATCAGGCGCCACAATGTCGTAATTGAAGCAAAGAATCTTAGGACGCAAGTCCAGGGCAGCCTCGACAACACGGGCAAGCTCGCTCGGAACAAGCCGGTCATCCGAGTCCACGAAAAAAAGATACTCGCCCGTCGCAAGTTCAGCACCAAGAGCCCGAGCGGAATTCTGTCCACCATTAACTTTGCGATGGAGGCTTGCTCGGATATCGTATTCTGCAAGAATATCAGAGAGCCTTGCACCGTAAGAGGGGTCCGATCCGTCGTCGACGACAATGGTCTCCAGGGAGATACCGGTGCGAACGCATGCCTCGATGGAGGCGAAACAAGAGCGCAGGTAATCCTCCTCGGTGTTGTAGACGGGGATAACTATAGAGAGATCAGGCATATCAAACCGCCAATCATTCTAAGGTCCGCTAATCCAGCTCGGCGGGTACATCGCCGAGTGTCTTACGGTTCGAACAGAAGTATCGAACCTCGGCAAGGGTTCACCACCTAAGGGCTCGTTTCGCCACGGAAAGCCACCCATGTACGCCCATGTTCAATGGTTTAGGCTCCAATGACGGAAATTAAAGTAAAGAGGGTATTTATCCACGCGTTGCGTCCTTCATGGCCCATGAACTGAGCTGATACGACCCGCAACCGGCATCTTGCATCCTCCCCCACCGCCTCTCGCAAAGGCTGGCATGCAGCCGGCTCGCAAAAGATACACTTTTTAATACACAACAAGTTTTGAAGTTTACAACCGAAACCGAATATAACGTCTGCTTTTCATAATCTTCATACGCCGGAAGACTTGAATAACAGTAGCCAAAGCCGAGGAGACGTGTTACGGCGCAGACAGTAAACCCGCCCGGTCTCTGCTTAGCATGCACACTGGCGGGTCTTTTTCTGCAAGTTCTAGGAGCCGAGATGAAGTACGGGAGGGCATTTCTCACCTACAATGAGCAGGCGGACCCGCTGATCTCGCGCAGCCTCATGGTAGATCGAGAAGAACTCTTCGGCAAACTCATGTGTGTGGGATACTACCGCTTCAGCGGCCACCTCTACGCCTACAGGCAGCCCGACGACACATACCGCGTGGGCACGACCCCGGACAAGGCGTGGGACCGACTGGCAAGAGCTCCACGAGGTCAGCAAACACAAGATGTTCAGCACGCTCACCGTGCTCAGCAACACGCTCGAGATCATCGCACCGGGCACCTCACGGAAGTTGCGCCTACGCGGTCTCATGGAAGAGAGCCATTAGAACGAAGGGCAGCAGAACTAGACAAAGGAACACGACCAGCAGCGTTGCCACGCCCCATGTCAGCTCTTGTTGCAGCCGCTCACGCGTCATACCAGGATCTCGTTCACGTGCTTCCGCACCGTCGAGTAAGAGCTGCCGAGCTTCTGTTTACGGGCGTCGCCGTTGCCGAACTCGCCGTTGGTGACACAGCGCACAACGCTATACGGATCGAGATGGGTGAGGTGAACATACGCGATAGGTACAGGGCCGGGGTCTCTAGCGTGTGGCGCCAGCCGCTCATCACCGCAAGAAGGACGCGAGCCCATGCGAAAGCGCCGGTGATCAGCGTGAATACTCAGCAGATGAATTGGCGATTTTAAGTCGGCTGAAATTGACTCAACCGCCACTTGAGGATCGCGTGCCGAATGTTGGTGTAAGGGGCCGCTTCCCTTGCCGCAGAAAGCAGGAAGC
>CABSZR010000125.1 GCA_902482185.1 uncultured Collinsella sp.
GCAGTATCCGGTTCTCAAGGTGCACGCCTGCGCCGGTTCCCGGTCCGACCGGGCCGCGCGGCAAGGAGATATATTGCCAGACCGCGAAGCGATGTGGGACGTCAATTCCACTCTTCACAAGTCCTACACAACATATCGCTTCCTATATAAGTAATAGAAAGGCTGGTGCAGAAATACCGCACGTATCAGATGATGACCCTTCGGTTAGGAGATATATACAGATCGGTCACCTGTAAGTGTCTATCTACCCGCGCTTTTACAATATAAACCAGCGCTTTCGATAAAAAAGAGGGAGTGCCGCGCACAGTGCGACACTCCCCTAGCGATTCAACAGAATCTATTAGGCCTCGAGAGCCTTCTTGGCAATGGCAGCCAGCTCGTTGAAGGACTCGATGTCCTCGTAGGCCATCTGAGCCAGGACCTTGCGGTCGAGCTCGATGCCGGCAACCTTCAGGCCGTGCATGAACTGAGAGTAAGAGATGTCGTTCAGACGAGCAGCAGCGTTGATACGAGTGATCCAGAGAGAACGGATCTCGCGCTTCTTATTGCGGCGATCACGATACTGATACTGCAGAGAGTGCTGGACCTGCTCTTTAGCATGCTTGTAAGTACGCGAAGCGGCACCGTAGTAACCCTTCGCACGGTGCATAACGGTACGGCGCTTCTTCTTGGCGGCAACAGCGCGCTTAATACGTGCCATGTTCTATCAACTCCTAGACTGTAAAACGAAAAACGGGAACGCGAACTTAGGCGAGACGCGACTTGATGACCTTGCGGTCGGCAGCGGCGATCTCGGTCTCCTGACGGAAGCCACGCTTACGCTTGGTGGACTTCTTGCTCAGGATGTGGCTCTTGAAAGCCTTGGCGCGCATAAGCTTGCCGGTACCAGTCTTGCGGAAACGCTTCTTGGTGCCGCTGTGGGACTTCATCTTAGGCATGAAATACTCCTTAATCGGTTACAGAACACTAGTTACTTGGTATCGCTTGCCGCTTTATCCTCATCGAAGGCGCCCTTAATCGGGGCGAGCAGCATAAGCATGTTACGGCCTTCCATCTTAGGCTTGGACTCGACCGTAGCGTAAGGCTTGAGATCCTCGGCGAGACGCTCGAGAACGTTAAGGCCCTGCTCCGGGTGAGCCATCTCACGGCCGCGGAACATGATGGTGATCTTAACGCGTGCGCCCTTCTTGAGGAAACGCAGAACGTGGCCCTTCTTGGTCTCGTAGTCGCCAACGTCGATCTTGGGTCGGAACTTCATTTCCTTGACCTCGACCTTGGACTGGTTCTTACGAGCAGCCTTGGCCTTCATGGCCTGCTGGTACTTGAACTTACCGTAGTCCATGACCTTGCAGACCGGCGGCTCCGCGTTGGGAGCGATCTCGACCAGGTCGAGACCCTGATCGTCGGCGACACGCTGGGCATCGCGGATGGCGAACAGGCCGAGCTGAGAGCCATCGACGCCAATCAAACGGCACGAAGATGCAGTAATCTCGTCGTTGATGCGGGTGTCATCAGACTTAGCTATTTTCCCTACCTCCATTCATAAAAAAATAACCCGGCGCTTCTCAGCAACCAGGTCGTACACATAGAGTTCCTCGATTTGAGGAAGGGAATCTAAGTTGTATGACCAGTCAGCTGCTCATTGGCGCCAAAAGGTGGGAACCCTCGGGTTCCTCTTTAGGGCATTGCGGGAACAACGCCTTGCGAATAATAACACGTACAGCGCGTTATCACATTACGTACACGAAAAAGGGGGCCGCAACCCCCTTGAACGCTCACTTGCATGTATGGTGCCCGAGGCGAGACTCGAACTCGCACGTTGTTGCCAACGGTGGATTTTGAGTCCACTGCGTCTGCCAATTCCGCCACTCGGGCACGTAATGCGTGAGTTAGTTTATCACAGCTTTCTACCGATTAGTCCGAAAATGGAACTTCGAGCATTTCGATGAGTTCGACCGTGCGTAGCATCTCGCGCTGACGGCATCCGCGACCGTCGACCGAAGCCTCACCCATCTGGTTATCGTAAGGGTCCTCGCGCATGCCGTCGAAAGAGGGCTCAAACTCTGCCTGGAATCGATTGTTGGCCACCATACGCCATGGGTCGAGATTGCCAAAGTAGTGACGGCGGCGCCACTCCTCCCCCATCCTGCGAGCAGAAGATCCAAATGACACGTCGGCGTTGAGCCAACCGGTCTGCGGCGTATAGAACTCTGCCCAGTCGTGCGACCCCACCGAATCGGGCGCAACGTAGAGGCCGCTCTGCCAACGGGCAGGCACGCCCGCGATACGGCACATGGTGATAAACGTGAGCGCCATAACGCCGCAATCGCCGCGGAGCGAATGCGCGCAGTCATCGGCAATAGATCCCAAAAGCAAGTACGGCGGCTGATAGCGATAGTCGATATACTGCGTCAGGTAATCATAGATAGCACGGGCGCGATCGAGCGGATCCTCGAGTCCGCCAACAACGCTGGCCGTCAGCTGCTGCAGATACGGCGTAAATGCAATGTGCGGACGGTCCTCGGAAATATCCTCGGGCAGAGGCGCGTCCATACGCGGATGAACCGGAAGTGTGCCACCGTAGACATCACAATAAGCAGCATCGATGTGATAACGATAAGTCACCGAGAATGAGCGCTCACTCGAAGAAGACCACGAGGCGGTACGCGCCGAAGCGTTCGCGGGAGCAACAGCACCCTCCGGCGTCATGTCGAGAATCTCGACCTGAGACTGTTGGCGGCAGGTGGCGGCTACGGGAAGCCAAGCGCGAACGGTCTCCCCCTCTAGAGCGCCGGGGACAGACAAGGACGCCTTAAGCGTAATAACGCGAGTCAATCCGTTTTGTGACTCCATCTCCTTGAGCATCTCGTTGCGCAGTGCAATTCCGTCCGTAGGATCGGGACGCATGCCGGGGACCTCTTTGGGATATACGCGAAGCGAATCGAGGAAGTTGTCGAGAACGAACAGCTCGCCATCGATAAAGCGCCAGTCAATACGCTTACGGTCAATCAGATCGTCAAACTGCTCCTCGGTAAACTCAGGCCACTCCTCGCGAATCATCGCAATAGCCCGATCGCGCGACACCGAAAAATGAAGCGGCGTCTCAAGCATGCGATACCGCTCGGCACGAACGCAGGCAGCAAGCGAGGGATCGGGATTCTGCCCCAAAAGACGATCACAAGCCGCAACAGCCTGCGTCAAATATCCGGCATCCTTGAGACGAAGAATCTCGGGCGGCAGTCCAATATCGAGATGACGGAAATCATCACAGCAAACATCAACAGAGCAACCAACAGGACCCTCGTCAATGACCTTCCCATCCGAAGGCAGCACATTAATAACAGCCATACCAAACTCCAAGTCATTAGAACTCTTGAAGCCCATTGTAGCGAGATAAAAAAGAAAGCCCCAATAAAGGAACCCTCAACACCGATAAACGGTACCTCTAAAAATGAATTCAGCCCAGTAACCCTGTAGCGAGTTAACAAAGGAGGCCCCGTTTCCCCGGAGCTGATTCCGTCGCGCGACTTCTGGCGAAGCCAGTAGCCACCTTAATTCAGACTCGTAACCCTGCGGCGTTAAACGAAGGAAGCCCCGTCTCCCGGAACTGTTTCCTTGGCGCGACTTCTGGCGAAGCCAGGTGAGCGCAAAGGAAACAGTGTAGGGAGACGGGGCTTCCGGTGGGAAGTTTAGCGACGCTTACGCCTTGTTGACGGAGCCAAACTCCTCCATGAGCTCCTTGGTGCGGGCAACGATGTTCTCGCGACCAGGCTTGAGGAGCTTGCGGGGGTCAAAGCCCTTGCCCTGCTGATCCTTGCCAGCCTCGATATACTCGCGAACGCCCTTGGCGAAGACGAGCTGCAGATCGGTGTTGACGTTGATCTTGGAGACGCCCAGGGAGATGGCCTTCTTGATCTGATCCTCGGGGATGCCGGTGCCACCGTGCAGGACGAGGGGCAGGTCGCCGGTCTGAGCCTTAATCTCGCCCAGGCGCTCGAAGGAAAGGCCAGCCCAGTCGGCAGGGTACACGCCGTGGATGTTGCCGATACCGCAGGCGAGGAAGTCGACGCCCAGGTCAGCAATCTGCTTGCACTCAGCAGGATCAGCGAGCTCGCCGCTGGAGGTCACGCCGTCCTCGGTGCCGCCGATGCCGCCGACCTCGGCCTCGATGGACATGCCCTTGGAGTGGGCAAGCTCAACGAGCTCCTTGGTGCGGTCGAGGTTAAGCTGGAAGGTCTCCTCGTGAGAGCCGTCATACATGATGGACGTGAAGCCGGCCTCGATGCACTTGAAGCAGTCCTCGTAAGAACCGTGATCGAGGTGAAGGGCGACGGGAACGGTAACGCCCGTGGCCTCGACGGCAGCCTTGACCATGTCGGCGCAGACCTTGAAACCGCCCATCCACTTAGCGGCACCAGCGGTGCACTGAAGGATCAGCGGAGACTTGGCCTCCTCGGCGGCCTGGAGAATAGCCAGGGTCCACTCGAGGTTGTTGGTGTTGAAGGCACCGAGACCGTACTTGCCGGCCTCGGCCTTCTTGAGCATGTCTGCTGCGTTGACGAGCATAAAAGAAACCTCCTGTAAGGTTGCTCCGATAACGCCTGAGATTTTACCACGACATACCCGAGCATAAACGTTCGTTTGTTCACGAATACCATCCGATTGGACAAATTTTGACCGTTTGCCCCACAGAATCGACCCACTGGGGAAAATAGCTTGACGATTGAGCGGTCTTCGTGGTTCGGACGACGGCTTCGAGCCTACATCTGCATAAACGGGTTCTGCATAAGTTCGCGCGCCATCGTGGTCGAATCGCCATGGCCCGTCAAGCAAACGGTATCGGGCGGAAGCATCTTGGCAAGTTTGGAGAGCGAGCGCATAATCGCCGCCTCGTCACCGCCGGAAAGATCGGTACGACCGTGGCTGCCCGGGAAAAGCGTGTCGCCCACAAAGGCGATGTTCCCCCGCTCGGTCGCGGCGAACAGGACGATGCCGCCCGGCGTATGCCCCGGCGTCTCGATC
>CABSZR010000126.1 GCA_902482185.1 uncultured Collinsella sp.
CGTGCGCAGGGCGACCGTGCGCGCGTGGGCACGTTGACGGGCGTTGTGTGTATTCTCGCCAATGTGGCACTATGTGCTGCGAAGGGCGCAATTGGTGTGCTGTCGGGATCGGTTTCGATTGTGGCGGATGCCATGAACAACCTGTCCGATGCCAGCTCGAATATCGTGAGCGTGCTGGGCTTTAAGCTGGCGAGCAAGCCGGCCGACCCCGAGCATCCTTACGGTCACGGTCGCTACGAGTATCTCTCGGGTTTGGTCGTGGCGGCGCTCGTGCTGCTTATTGGCATCGAACTGGTGAAGTCCTCGGTGGAGCGTATTGTCAACCCGGAGCCTGTCGAGTTCTCGCTTGCCCTGGTGGCAGTCCTGGCACTTTCGATGGTTGTAAAGCTGTGGATGGCGGCCCTCAACCAAAAGCTCGGCGATCGCATTGAGTCCGAGACGCTGCATGCGACCGCGCAGGATTCCAAGAACGATGTCCTTGCCACAGGCGCCGTGTTGGCGTGCGCAATTGTTTCGCAGGTGACGCACATCAATCTTGACGCATGGGTCGGCCTTGCCGTTGGCGCCTATATTGGCTGGAGCGGTTTTGAGCTCATCCAGGATACGGTGAGCCCGCTTTTGGGCCAGTCGCCCGATCCTAAGCTGGTCAAGCACATTCGAGACAAGATCATGAGCTATCCCGGCGTTTTGGGCGTTCACGATTTGATGGTTCACGACTACGGCCCGGGCAGGAAGTTTGCAAGTGCGCATGCCGAGATGGCGGCCGAGGCCAGCCCGCTGGAAAGTCACGACACGCTCGATAATATCGAGCAGTCGTTTAGGGACGAGGACGGCATGATCGTCACGCTCCATTACGATCCCATCGTGACCGACGATCCAAAGGTGGCGAGCATGCGCTTGCGCATCAACGCTATGGCTCAAGAGATCGATAGCCGCCTTTCGATTCATGATTTGCGCTGTGTGCCGGGCCCCACGCACACCAACGTGATCTTTGACTGCGTGCGTCCCTCGGATCTGCAGATGAGTGCCGAAGACTTAAAGCACGCGCTGGCACAACGGGTCGAATCGGAATATCCCAAGTCGATTGCCAAGATTACGATCGACGAAGACTACGTAGGGCATACCCACGAGTAGGGCTGTGCCGGCAAAGCAAGTTATACAGAAGAGGAGAGCATGAAGCGCCTATACCTACTCCGCCACGGCCAGACGGAATTCAACGTCAAAAAGCTCGTCCAGGGTCGCTGTGATTCACCGCTCACCGATCTGGGCCGTCAGCAGGCACGGGCAGCGGCCGCATGGCTCAAAGCCCACAGCGTCGTCCCCGACAAAGTGGTCTCATCACCCTTAGGCCGAGCCATGGACACGGCAAGTCTCGTCGCATGCGAACTCCTCGGCCCGGATGCAGCAGTCGAGCCCTGCGAAGGCATCATCGAGCGCAGCTACGGAACCTTTGAGGAAGGTCCCCACGACGCATTGCCTACCGACGTATGGGATCCGGGCGAGGACTTGGTGCCCTTCGGAGGAGAAGGAAGCCAGGCGCTGCAAGAACGTATGGTGGATGCGCTTACCAATATCATGGGCTCCGAGGGCATCGAAACCCTTCTAGCAGTAAGCCACGGCAGCGCCAGCCGCCAATTTATCAAGGCCGCAGCCCCAGAGGGCTTCGAGCTCCCAACAAAACTCCCCAACTGCGCCATCATGATCTTCGATTTCGATGAGGCAAAGCCACAAGCAGAAGGCGAACCGTCCCAATGCAAGTTCACCCTCCAGCAAATAGTGGACCCCCAACAAAGTCATTAGCCTGAGCGAGCAAGGTTTAGCAGACATCAACGTGGCGTTCCCAGTGTGCGGCGGAGGGGGCGGGCCTGAGACATATTAAGGTTGTCGCGAGTTCCGCACGAACAGGAGAGCACTTAATGTGCTCTCCGTCGTGAGCAGGACTGTAGAGCAGCAACCTTAATATGTCTCAGGCCCGCCCCCTCCGCCGCACACTGGGAACGTGCCACGCACTTTACCTGCGTAAACAATGTGAGTGAAATATGAATCTCGATGGATACGCCCGCAGCCGTGTATACTAAACAGCTGTGTGTAACCAGGGGAGTATTCTGGCTGGACAAAATGCCTGCTTAATAGGGTTGTCAGGTAGTCCGGGCGAAATACAAGGCTGGGGAGCACGTCGTGTAAGTAGTGGTCCTCTAGGGGCGTACGCTCGGTGGTGTACGCATTGTCCCAAGACCACGCGAGAGTTGGGATCATATCTTGATCAGCATGATTCTCGGCCGCAAGATTGGCATGACCCAGGTTTGGGACGAGGACGACAACGTCGTTCCCGTCACGGTCATCCAGGCTGGCCCCTGCGCTGTCTCGCAGGTTAAAACTCAGGCAACCGACGGCTATGACGCCGTCCAGATCGGTTTCGGCGACATCAAGGCCAAGAACGTGAACAAGCCCATGGCTGGTCACTTCGCCAAGGCTGGCGTCGAGCCTGTCCGCTTCCTTCGTGAGGTCCGCGTCGAGAACGGCGAGGAGCACAAGGTCGGCGAGGTCGTCACCGTCGCTGATTTCGCTGATGTCGAGAAGGTCGACGTCATCGGTACCTCCAAGGGTAAGGGTTTCCAGGGTCGCATCAAGCGCTGGGGTCAGCGCCGCGGTCCTATGACGCATGGTTCTCACTTCCAGCGTCACCCCGGTTCTATCGGTCAGTGCGCCTATCCTGCGCGCGTCCTCAAGGGCGTCAAGATGGCCGGTCACATGGGTAACGAGCGCGTTACCGTCAAGAACCTTTCCGTTGTCCGCATCGATGCCGAGCAGAACCTCATCTTGGTCAAGGGCGCTGTCCCGGGTGCCAAGAATGGTCTCGTCGCCATCCGTATGGCCTAAGGGCCCAGCCCATTTAGCCCAGCGTCATACCAAGGAGAACACTTAAATGGCAAAGTTTGAAGTAAAGAACAGCGAGGGCAAGAAGGTCGCCGAGGCCGAGCTCGCCGCTGAGGTGTACGGCATCGAGCCGAACATCCACGTTATGCACCACATCGTCAAGTGCCAGATGGCCTCTTGGCGTCAGGGCACCCAGTCCGCTAAGGGCCGCTCTGAGGTTTCCGGTGGCGGCAAGAAGCCTTGGCGTCAGAAGGGCACCGGCCGTGCCCGCCAGGGTTCCATCCGTGCTGCCCAGTGGCGTCACGGTGGCGTTGTCTTCGCCCCCAAGCCCCGTTCCTACGCTAAGCGTATGAACAACAAGGAGGTCAAGCTGGCTATGCGCTCCGCGCTGTCCGCCAAGCTGGCCGATGGCGAGCTCGTGCTCGTCGACGACTACGGCTTCGAGAAGCCTTCCACCAAGGCTGCCGTCGCCATGCTCAAGGCTCTCGGCCTTGAGGGCAAGCGTCTGACCATCATCGTTCGCGATGAGGACGTCAACGCCTACCTGTCGTTCCGCAACATTCCCAAGACGTTCATCATCACCGCTGACGAGGCCAACACCTACGATCTCGTCAACAACAACGCCGTGCTGATGCCCGCCGACATCGCCGCTCACTTCGGGGAGGTGCTTGCTTAAATGACCGCCCACGAGATCATCATCCGTCCGATCGTGTCCGAGCGTTCCTTCTCCGGCATGGAGCTGAACAAGTACACGTTCGAGGTCGCCAAGGATGCTAACAAGTATCAGATCAAGGACGCTGTCGAGGAGATCTTCGGCGTCAAGGTCGTTCGCGTGAACACCCTGACGGTCAAGCCCAAGACCAAGCGCGTGCGCTATGTCGCCGGCAAGACCCGTTCTTGGAAGAAGGCCATCGTCACGCTGGCCGAGGGCGACACCATCGAGGTCTTTGGCAACCAGGCCTAAGACTCGCTGCTGTTGAGTGAGCTCATGCCTCCCAAATAGGGGAGGCGAGAGCTCAAGGTTTTGGGCGTATAAAATGGACACGCCCGGAACCGTGTATACGTCCGGTGTCATCGCACCCGAGGCAGAACCTCGAATCCCTGTCTGCGATGGCTAACGGATTCCTATTGAAAGGGATTGTAATGGCTGTAAAGCACCTTAAGCCGACCTCCGCTGGTAGGCGTTGGCAGACGATCTCCGACTTCTCCGAGATCACCTGCACCAAGCCCGAGAAGTCTCTTCTCGAGCCCCTGCCCAAGAAGGCCGGTCGTAACAACAACGGCCGCATCACCACCCGCCACCAGGGCGGCGGCGTGAAGCGTCGTTACCGCGTGATCGACTTCAAGCGCAACAAGGACGGCGTGCCCGCCAAGGTTGCCACGATCGAGTACGATCCGAACCGTTCCGCTCGCATCGCTCTGCTGCACTACGCTGACGGTGAGAAGCGCTACATCCTGGCCCCCAAGGGCCTCGAGGTCGGTCAGACCATCATGTCCGGTTCTGACGCCGACATCAAGCCGGGCAACGCTCTGCCCCTCGCCGACATTCCCGTCGGTACGCTCATCCACGCCGTCGAGTTCCAGCCGGGCAAGGGCGCTGCTATCGCCCGTTCCGCCGGTAACTCCTGCCAGCTGATGGGTAAGGAGGGCAAGTACGCTATCGTCCGTATGCCTTCCTCCGAGATGCGCCGCATCCTCGTTACCTGCCGCGCCACCGTCGGTGAGGTCGGCAACGCCGATCACTCCAACATCGTCATCGGCAAGGCCGGCCGTAAGCGTCACATGAACGTGCGCCCGACCGTCCGCGGTACCGTCATGAACCCTGTCGACCACCCGCACGGCGGTGGCGAGGGCAAGAACCACACCTCTGGTCGTCCCTCTGTTACCCCCTGGGGTAAGCCGACGAAGGGCCTTCGTACGCGCAAGAAGAAGAAGGTCTCGAACCAGCACATCATTCGTCGCCGTAAGAAGTAATTTCGGATACCGAGTTTTAGGAGAAAGCACTTATGAGCAGAAGTCTCAAAAAGGGCCCGTTCGTGGAGACTCGCCTTCTCTCGCGTATCACCGCGATGAACGAGGCTGGCAAGAAGGACGTCGTGAAGACCTGGTCCCGCGCGTCCACCATCTTCCCCGAGATGGT
>CABSZR010000127.1 GCA_902482185.1 uncultured Collinsella sp.
GCATTGCGCGGGTCGATGACGGTAGCGCCGGGAACGTTGATCTCGTCGGGGTTGCCCAGGATGACGATCTTTGCCAGGCCCTCCTCGATGATTTTGTTTGCCGCGACGATGGTACGCGGATCCTCGCCCTCGGGCAGGACGATCGTCTTAAGGTCGGCCTTGGCGGCAGACTTCATACGGTTTAGGAAATCGCTCATGTTACTCCTTACAAGCGTTTCGCTAAGCTCCAGGCACCCGGCTGTTCACGAATAAACCCGCTGCTAGCGGGTTTACCTTTCAATTATGTACGCCGCGGTGCTTGAGCTTTCCTTGTGTGGCAAGCTCATTATAGGACGCATTAGCGCTATAATCGCTCTGATAAATATGTCTCGAAGAATGTTCGAGAAAAGCCCAGCTAACGAGCCCGTGGCTTTTGACAAGGAGTATCGATGCAGATTACCTCAGGCCTGCCTGAAGGCTTTAACGCCGGCGCGTACGACATGATTGTCGTCGGTGCTGGATATGCCGGTGCCGTTTGCGCCCGCCGTCTTGCCGAGACCATCGGCTATCGTGTTGCCGTTTTGGAGCGCCGTAGCCACATTGCGGGCAATGCCTATGACTGCACTGACGAGGCCGGAATCCTGATCCACGAGTACGGTCCGCATATCTATCACACTTTTAACGAGCGCGTGCACAATTTCCTGTCGCGCTTTACCAAGTGGACGGATTATCAGCACAAGGTGCTCGCCAACATCAACGGTACCCTTATGCCCGTGCCCTTCAACCATGCGAGTCTCAAGCTCGCCTTTGGTGACGAGCGCGGCGAGGAGCTGTATCAGAAGCTCGTGGAGACCTTTGGCAAGGATGTCAAGGTGCCCATTATGGAGCTGCGTAAGAAGAACGACCCGGATCTTGCCGAGGTCGCCGATTACGTCTACGAGAACGTCTTTTTGCATTACACCATGAAGCAGTGGGGCCAGACGCCCGATCAGATCGATCCCTCGATCACCGGCCGCGTTCCCGTCTTTGTGGGCGATGATGACCGCTACTTCCCGCAAGCTCCCTTCCAGGGCATGCCGCAGGAGGGCTACACGGCGCTCTTTGAGCACATGCTCGACCACGACCTGATCGACGTGTTCTGCGACGTGGACGCCCGTGACCTCTTTGAAATCGACGAGACTACCGTCAAGATCGACGGCAAGGTCTATGGTGGCGAGATCGTCTACACCGGTCCGCTCGATGAGCTGTTCAATCTCGATCTGGGCGCGCTACCGTACCGCACGCTCGACATGAAGTTCGAGACGCTCGATATGGACCAGTTCCAGCCCGTGGGCACCGTCAACTACACCACGAGCGAGGACTACACGCGCATTACCGAGTTCAAGAACATGACCGGTCAGATCCTGCCCGGCAAGACCACCATCATGAAGGAGTATTCCAAGGCCTATACGCCCGGCTCGGGCGAGACGCCGTACTACGCCATTCTTGAGCCCGAGAACCGTGAGCTCTATGAGCGCTATCTTGAGCGCGTCCAGAACCTGACGAACTTCCACCCGGTGGGTCGTCTGGCCGAGTATCGTTACTACGATATGGACGCTGTGACCAATTCCGCCCTCGATCTTTCGGATGAGATTATCGCCTGCCATGCATAAAGTCATAACATTCGGTATTCCCTCGTATAACGCCGCCAAGGACATGGACCATTGCATCACCTCCATCTTGGAGGGGAGCAATTACGCTACCGATATCGAGCTTATCGTGGTGGACGACGGCTCCAAGGACGAGACGGCCGATAAGGCCGACGAGTGGGAGGCACGTTATCCCGGTATCATTCGCGCGGTGCACCAGGAGAACGGCGGCCACGGTATTGCCGTCCTTTCGGGTCTGCGCGAGGCACAGGGCACCTACTACAAGGTCGTCGACTCGGATGACTGGCTCGATGCTGCGGCTCTTTCGACTATGCTGTCGATTCTGCGTGGCTTTGAAGAGCGTGACCAGCGCGTTGACCTGTTTATCTCGAACTACGTGTACGAGAAGGTTTACGAGGGCACGCATACCGCTATTGGCTACAAATTTGCCCTGCCGCGCAAAAAGATCTTTTCCTGGGATCAGATCGGTCATTTCCGCCTGGACCAGAACCTTCTCATGCACAGCCTGTGCTATCGCACGGATGTGCTGCGCGAGTCCAACCTTCCCATGCCGCCGCACACGTTCTATGTGGACAACATCTACGCCTACGTGCCGCTGCCGCGTTGCAAGACCATGTACTACGCCGACATCGACCTCTACCGCTACTTTATCGGTCGCGAGGGCCAGAGCGTCAACGAGGCAACGATGGTCAAGCGTCTGGACCAGCAGTTCCGTGTTACGCGTATCATGATGGAGTCGTACCACTTGTACAGCGATGTTGGGTCGTCGCGCCTGCGTTCGTACATGATGGGCTACTTCACCATGATGATGGCGATCTGCTCGGTGCTTACCAAGCTTTCCGAGGAAGATTGCGCCGACGAGCGCCTAAAGACGCTGTGGAATGATTTGAAGGCCTATGACGAGCGCATGTATCGTCGTGCCCGCTACGGCGTGGTCGGCTTCTTCACTAACCTGCGTGGACGGGCCGGAGACAAAACCACACTCGGCCTATACCGTCTTGCCTCAAAGATCTTCAAATTCAACTAGCTGCTGAGTAATCGCTGCTGATAGGTTGACTGGGCCCCTTGGCCTTTAGTTTGCTACTGCGAACAGTCCTGCTCGCACGGAAAGCACATTAAGTGCTTTCCGGCTCGTGCGGAACTTGTATCAAACTAAAGGCCAAGGGGCCTCTGCTATAAGAATCGATTGTCAGGCTGCCTGAATTTGAAGATCTTAGACGCGCGGTACACAGGGGCCTGGGCTGAAAAGGCTTGGTTGGTAGGTTGCCCGGTGGGGCTTGGTTATGTTTGTCGCGAGTTCCGCACGAGCCGAAGAGCACTTAATGTGCTCTTCGTGCGAGCCAGGACTGTAGAGCAGCAAACATAACCAAGCCCCACCGGG
This sequence comes from uncultured Collinsella sp., assembly GCA_902482185.1. Taxonomy (GTDB): domain Bacteria; phylum Actinomycetota; class Coriobacteriia; order Coriobacteriales; family Coriobacteriaceae; genus Collinsella. Next base: position 3,010 of record CABSZR010000127.1, read on the forward strand.
CAACCGGTCAGGTTAGGCTACTTCGCGGCGCCGGGGATGCCGTGGGAGGTTTTGGCGGTTTTTGCTCCGTTTACGATGGCGGTCTGTAAGGCCCTTACGGCGAGCATGCCCAACAGGTCCAGGGGAATGGCGGCGCTTGCCTGGGCGCCCAGTTTGCCGCTGGCGAGGGTGTAGATGGTGTCGCCGTCGTTGGTGGTGTGTGTGGGGCGGATGGCGTGTGCGTAGGCGTCTGCGGCCATCTGGGAGACCTTGGTGGCTTGTGCCTTAGTGAGTTCCACGTTGGTGACGATGCAGCTGATGGTGGTGTTGGTGCGGTCGAGTGGCATTTGCATGGAGCCTGCGGCGGCAAAGGCTGCGAGCTCCATGTCGACGATCTGGTCGCTATCGGCTGCGGCGCGCATGCCGGCGACCCACTCGCCGGTGAAGGGGTCGACAACGTTGCCGCAGGCGTTGACCGAGACCACGGCGCCCACCTTGACGGGGCCGAGCGCCACGGCGGCAGCTCCGAGGCCGGCTTTCATGCAGGTGGCAGGCCCCATGAGCTTACCCACGGTAGCGCCCGTGCCGGCGCCTACGTTGCCCTGTTCGAGCTTGGTGGGGGTGTGGTCGAGTGCTTCGCGCACGGCGGCGATGCCGGCCTCAATGTCGGGGCGCACGGTGGGGTCGCCAAAGGCAAGGTCGAAGATACAGCTGGAGCACACGATAGGCACCTGCGTGGGGCCGACGGGAAGGCCGATGCCGCGGCTCTCAAGCTCGCGAGCGACGCCGCTTGCAGCTTCGAGGCCAAAGACCGATCCGCCCGAAAGGCAGACGGCGTGGACCTTGTCGACGGTGTTCTCGGGTCGTAGCAGGTCGGTCTCGCGCGAAGCGGGAGCGCCACCGCGTACGTCAACGCCGCCGGTGGCGCCCTCGGGTGCCACGATTACGGTGCAACCGGTGCCGGCCTCTTCGTCCGTATAGTTGCCATAGCAAAAGCCATCGACATCGCAGACGTCAATGGCCTCGAGCAGTGTATCCATGTTTAACTCCTATCGGTTTTCCGCCGCGCCTTGTGCCCGGTCGGGATCCGTACGGTACGCCAAAATTGTAGGCGCTGGGGAATACCCAGCGCCAGATGCAATTACGAGAGTTTTTGAATCGCGCGCGCGACGCGGGCGATGGGTAGGCCCACCACGTTATAGAAGTCGCCCGAAATATCGTGCACGAGCATGCGTCCTCCTGTGCCCTGAATGCCGTAGGCGCCGGCCTTGTCCATGGGCTCACCCGAGGCGACGTAGTGCTCGATCTGCTCGTCGGTGAGCTCGTAGAACGTCACGTCGGTCACATCGACAAAGGACAGGCTTTCGGCGGCATGCGGGGCGGCCGTATCGCCTGCCTTAACGATGCAGACGCCGGTTGCGACCTGGTGCGTGCGGCCCGAAAGCTCACGGAGCATAGTGCGCGCCTCGTCCTCGGTTGCCGGCTTGCCCAGAATCTTGCCGTCAAAGGTGACGATGGTGTCGGCCGCGACCGTCAGCTCATTGGGCTCGGCATACTCGGCAGCAACGGCAGCCGCCTTGGCGCGTGCCAAGCGCTCGACAAGCGTGAGCGGGGCCTCGCCATCAAAGGGCGTTTCGTCGATATCCGCGGGAATCACGCGAATGTTGTAGCCTGCCTCGCGCATCAGCTCTATGCGGCGCGGCGATTGCGAAGCCAAAATCATAGTTGGATGCCCTCGGCGACCTTCTCGACGGCCTTGTCGCCGGCGAGCGTGCGCAGCAGCTCCAATGCAAAGGGGAGGGACTGTGCCATGCCGCTGGCAGTGATGATGTTGCCGTCTTGCGTGACCTTCTCGCCGGTATAGGCGCCTTCGGGGAAGCTTTTCTCAAAGCCAGGGAAGCACGTGGCGTGGCACCCCTCGAGTAGGTCGAGCTCGCCCAGGATAAACGGGGCAGCGCAGATGGCGGCAACGTGCTTGGTCGCGGCGAAATCGCAAACTACGTCGCAGACGCGCTGGTCGG
>CABSZR010000128.1 GCA_902482185.1 uncultured Collinsella sp.
GGGCCTTCTTCGCGCGAGCCTCTGCCTTCTGTTCCTTCGTGCGGTAGTCGAACAGCACGACCATCAGGAACGCGGTGACAAACGCGGCGGCGACGCCCAGGGCGTTCAATGCGACCATCCAGTAGTCGCTCACACCCAGCGCAGTGGCGGCCTGGCTCTGAATGGGACCAAACAGCATGCCCGAGGACGTGCCCGAGCCGGTCACGAACGCACCGACTGCGCCGATCCACGGAGCCAGAATCGGGTAGAGACCGCCGGCGACCGCAATGCAAAACGCACTGATCGACGAAATCATGCCGGCATAGCCCATCACCTTGGCGCAGCCCAGTACCGAAAGCATCGTGATCACCGTCGGCGTCATCTGCTTCACAGTCGCGGCCAGCACCTCGCCCATCATGCGCGGCGAAGCGCCCTGAATGGCACCGCCGACAAACGCCGCCAGGAAAATCCAGACGCCTGGCGTGTTGATCCACGAAAACGTAAGCATACCGGGATTCTCACCGCAATACACCTGCACATGGCTCGCAAACGGCGCGAGCGCAGCATGTACAGCGGGCACCAGATTAGACGTGCCCAGCAGCAACACAAAGATCAGGATGAAGCACGACCAGGCCGAAAGCGCCGACTTAACGGTGAGCTGTTCGCCGGCCTCGATATTCATATGGAAGCGTGCGTCCAGATGCCCCGACTTCTCGGCACGCATGGCAAGCGCAGCTGTCAGCGCGAGCGAAACGATGGATCCTACGACCACGGCCAGCTCGGGGCCCACAAACATGGCAACGACCAGAGCCGCGCCGACAAACGACACGCCGGAGAGCAACGCCACGCCGGCAACACCGTGCAGACGCTCGCCCACACTCGCGGCATTGCCCTGGTCATCGGCAACACGGCCCGCAACCAGCACAATAAATAGCGGCATCACCACAAAGAACGGTGCGAGCTGCACCAGCTGAACGGTCGCTAGGTGAAGGGAATCCAAACCCACCAGGTCGGCAACGGACACCGTGGGGATGCCGATGGAGCCGTAGGGCGTGGGCACGCCGTTGGCCAGCAGGCAGATGAGCACGGCAGGCACGGCCTCAAAACCAAGGCCCGCGAGCATGCCGGCGGGAATGGCGACAGCGGTACCAAAGCCAGCCATGCCCTCCATAAAGCCGCCGAAGCACCAGGCCACGAGCAGCGCCAGCAGACGACGATCGCTGCTGATGGAGGTGATCATGCTGCCGATCACGTCCATGGCGCCCGTACGAACGCACAGGTTATACGTGAACACCGCGGCGATGATCACTAGGACGATGGGCCACAGAGCCATCAAAAAACCTTCGAGCGAGGCGGTCGCGATCTGCGCTGCCGGCAGGTGCCACCATGCGAAGGCAAGCAAGCACGAAAGGACAAACGATCCGATAGCGGCCTTCCAAGCTGGCCATTTAAAGCACAGCAGCATCACGACCAGCCAAATAATCGGCACAAGAGCCAGTAAGAATGCGGCGACGTCCATAGGTAGAAGCTCCTTGGTACCGCGTGGGCGGCATCGGGGGTGTCACAAAACTTCAACAGGATACCGCACGTTTACCGACAAATTACAGCCGCCCGCCGAAATTATTGAACAACCTGTTCAAAAACACGAATGGACGCAACCGCGGCTATACTAGAGCGCAGCAATAGAAAGGAATCGCCTTGAGCATCACGCCCCTCGATAGCATCCGCCGCGCCATCGCCCGCCGCAATGGCGTCGCCAACCCCACCGTATCGGGCGAGGCGCACGGACAGGGCGGACGCATCGAGAACGGCCTGTTCCCCGCATCGCACACCGCCGAGGAGCTCGCACGAATCCAAGAGCTGAGCCAGCGTAACGCCGGCGGTCCCGACAGCAGCCAGACCACACGCCGTCGCCGCGAGCGCGATCGCCAACCCGGCCCCATCCACCGCATGGTCAATGCCTGGTGGAACCGCCTTCTCGGAGCCGTCTACGGCGGCGGCTTTTCCACGCAAGAAGCCGAGTACGAAGATCACGCCACCCGTCGCGACTACCTTTGGAATACCCTGGGCACCGCCGTATGGGGCATGGCGTTTCCCCTGCTCACCATTGTGTCGACGCAGCTCGTAGGCGCCGAGGAGGCCGGCAAGTTCTCCATCGCCTTTGTCACCGGCACGCTCATCATGATCGCGTGCAACTACGGCGTGCGCAACTTTCAGGTCTCGGACATCGACGAAAAAACCTCCTTCGCCTCCTACCAGCTCAACCGCTGGCTCTGCGGAGCGCTCGCGCTGGCATGCGGCCTGGTATACAGCGGCGCCCGCGGCTACGATGCGCAGATGGCCACGATCGGTCTGGGTGTCTACCTGTATAAGGTGATCGACGGCATCGCCGACGTGTACGAGGGCCGCCTGCAGCAGGCCGACAAGCTCTATTTGGCCGGCATGAGCCAAACGCTGCGTTCCGCCGGCGTCATCGCGGTCTTTAGCGTGGCACTGTTCCTCACGCGCAGCATGCCCATCGCGGCCATGGCCATGGGCATCGCCGCGATTGCCTCGCTCGTGCTGGTCACCGCCCCGCTCGCCCTGCTCGAGACCGAAAAATCACGCCGCATGAGCCTGCGCGAGGCTGGCCACCTGTTTATCCAGTGCGCCCCGCTCTTTGGCGCACTGTTCCTGTTTAACCTTATCGAGAGCATGCCCAAGTTCGTGATGGAAGGCGCGCTGGCCTACAAGTATCAGCTGTACTTTAATGCCCTGTTCTTTCCGGCGCAGGGAATTTTGTTGAGCATTGGATTTATCTATAAACCGCAGCTCCTGCGTCTGTCGAGCATTTGGGCGAATCCGCGCAAGCGTCGCCGCTTTGACCTGATTATTGTTGCCGTTATGGCGCTGATCGTGGTCATCACCGGCGTGTGCGCCGCATTTATGGCAGGTCCCGGTATTCCCCTCATGAGCTTTATGTACGGTCTCAGCTTTGAACGCTACCGTACGCTGGCGCTGCTGATGGTCGTCGCCGGCGGCGTCACCGCGGCAATCGACTTTATCTACGCCATCATCACGGTGCTGCGCCACGCTGGAGATGTCACCAAGATCTACCTGATCTGCTTTGCCGTGAGCGTGGTGCTCCCGGTGATTCTGATCAATCTGCTCGGCCTGATGGGCGCCGTCGTGAGCTACCTAGCCATCATGGCCCTACTGCTGGTACTGTTGATTATCGAGTACGCCCACATCCGCCAACGCATCGAACGCGACCGCAACCCATACGGCGCCTAAATGGTGCAATGGGGGCAGCTAATTTGCGATGGAATCACCCCGACTGGGATCTCATTGCGGACAATATGCATCACGCAAAACTAAGTGAGTAGACTTTTACCGAATCCCCGACCACACCGACAAAGCACAAGTCCGTGACCAGCGGTTTTATTGAGGCAAATATGTTGGGTGCTCGGCATTTCCAAAAAAGTCTACTCACTTAGCCAGCGGGCAGCCAAATGATTATTTAATCCCCGTCCCTGAAAAATCAATTTGCGGGCAGAAGGGCAAAAGTAGTCAAAAAAGGCCCCGTCCAAAATTAGCTACCCCTTGCACCGATTATTCGCCCGGGTTGATATTCGCGTAGAACTCCGCCCCATCATCGAGCCGCAGGATGCCCACGCGACCGAACTCGGAGCCGGTGGCGGCGGCGCAATCGATATCGATGCGATCGGGCACGCCGGCAGTGTCCTCGCCGCCCAAGCGCACGATCTGCCCTCGTCCCGATTCCTCATCGAGCCCCGCAAGACCACCGACCTCGCAATAACGCCCGAGCGACACCGTTGGCGTGTGGCCACTCACCACGACCGAACCCTTGCCCTCGGCAGAAAGCAGCCCCGTCGGCGCATCCCAATAGCCGTGACGAATCCACAGCAGGTCATCGGACGACTGCACGGCAAGCATCTGCTTCAGCAGTTCGCGATCGGCATCCACCGCCCCCGTACCATCGGCACAATCAACCCCATGTTCAAGCAAAAACGCCCGGGCCGCCTCGGTCTGGATGCCGGCATGTACCAGCAGGTACGGACGCTCGTCAGTCTCGACCACCGCGTAGAGCGGCAGCGCGGCCATCCATCGCACGAGCTCCTCGTATGCCTCAAATTCCATGTCGTTGAGCTGCTCGCGCGTCGTCCAGCCACCGTTGATATCCCAGGTCTCGGCATCGAGCGGATCCTGGCCAATGATGGCATCGAGCATGATCTGCTCGTGATTGCCCTTGAGCACGCGGGCGTTGGGCAGCGAGCGCACGAGCTTAATAACACCGACCGGATCGGGCCCGCGATCGATCATGTCGCCCAGCACGTACAGTGTGTCGTCGGACGTCAACGAGATCTTAGACAGGGCCTCGTCAAGCGCACGCACGTGCCCGTGAGCGTCAGATGTCACATAGATCGCCATGGTACGCCTCTCCTTGCATTGCGGCCGAAGCCCGGTGCCGCAACTAAAACTTCAAGTTGAACTTAAACGTTACCCATTGTACTCCGTTGCAATAAAGCTGGAAAGGGTTTCCGAGCAGAGGCAAAGACGGCAGCCGTCTATGACGATATCGCGCACGCCCACAATCCAACCCCATAAACCCACCATCTTTGGGTACAAATAACCGCAGGCAACTGACCGTGCCACGCCAACCACCCAGGAGCGGACACCATCTATGAACCAGATCCTTCTCTTTATCGGCCTCGTCATCATTTTGTGCCTGACCATCAAACCCGTCGGCAAAAAACTCCCCTTCCCCACCCTGCTCATCTTTATCGCGCTCGGCATGCTGTTGGGCGTCAACGGCCCGGCGCATATCGACTTTAGCGACTACGCGCTTACCGAAACCGTCTGCAGTACGGCGCTGCTGTTCATCATGTTCTACGGCGGCTTTAACACCAACATCGACCGCGCCAAGCCCGTCGCCGTGCCCGCGGTGCTGCTGAGCACGCTCGGCGTCGTCATCACCGCAG
>CABSZR010000129.1 GCA_902482185.1 uncultured Collinsella sp.
TTAGAGCTCTGTTATGTGCCTCGCGGCCTTCGTCGTGGGGTAGAATCAAAACCGTGTCTTGGCGCTGCGCTTGCGGCGCCAGCTCGTTGATGTTCACGCAATACGAGAGGAAGCGCTATGGACCGCTCCGAAATCTTCGATAAGATCGCCGAAGTCGCCGCTGACGTTCTGGGCGTCGATGTCGCCGACATTAGTGACGAGACTACCTTTGACGATCTCGATGCCGATTCGCTCGAGCGTCTGCAGCTGGTGACGGCCATCGAGGACGAGTTCGACCTCGAGATCGATGACGAGACTCTGCTCTCGCTCAACTCTGTCGCCGACGCCGTCGACGCTATCGAAAACGCCAGGGAGGCCTAGGTCTTGGCTTTGTCTGAACGACTTACGCGCGCCCAGGAAATTCTGGGCCACGAGTTCAATAACAAGGTGCTGCTGCGCGCGGCTCTCACGCACCCTTCTGCCGTGGAAGGTCAGCCCGTCTCGGCGAGCTATGAGCGCCTTGAGTTTTTGGGCGATTCCATTTTGGGCGCCGTGGTTGCCCGCTCGCTCTTTGAGTCCTATCCGGAGTTTGACGAGGGCAAGCTTACGCGCCTGAAGGTGTCGCTCGTCTCGGGCGCCACGCTGTCCGAGGTGTCCCATGAGCTGGGCATCGACGACATCATCATCTTTGGTGCCTCCGAGACCGGTACCGGTGCGCGCGGCCTGCATTCGGCCCTCGAGAACGTCTATGAGTCGCTCGTGGGCGCGCTGTACCTGGATGCCGGCTGGGATGCCGCGGCAGAGTTCATTCACCGTACGCTTAAGCCGCATTTGGCTTCCGAGCGTGCCGAGCATCCTGCGAACCCCAAGTCGTTTTTGCAGGAGTGTGTGCAAGCCGACGGTCACGAACCCCCGGCGTACAAGCTCGTTGGCTCCGAGGGCCCGGCGCATGCGCCCACCTTTACCGCCGTGGTGTTGGTCGATGGTATTCGTCAGGGTCGCGGCTCCGGCTCCTCAAAGAAGGAAGCCGAGGGAGCCGCCGCGCTCGAAGCGCTCGACCGCATGGGTTACACCACCAACGGCGTGATTCTCAACAAGAAGCCTGTTTAAGCGAGGAACCGTGTATCTCAAGTCCCTCACGCTCAAAGGGTTCAAGTCGTTTGCCGACCGCGCCCATATGACGTTTGAGCCAGGCCTGACCGTCATCGTCGGTCCAAACGGCTCGGGAAAATCGAACATCTCTGACTCGATTCTGTGGGTCCTGGGCGAGCAGAGCGCCAAGCAGCTGCGCGGCCAGGCCATGGAGGATGTCATCTTCTCGGGCTCGTCGGCGCGCAAGCCGGTGGGTGTCGCCGAGGTCACGCTGGTGCTCGATAACTCGGACCATATGTTGCCCGTCGACTTTGACGAGGTCGCCATCACCCGTCGCATGTATCGCTCGGGCGAAAGCGAGTACCTCATCAACTCGAGTCCGTGCCGCCTGATGGACATTCAGGACATCCTGCACGATTCGGGCCTGGGCAAGGATACGCATTCCATCATCAGCCAGGGCAAGCTCGACGCCATTTTGCAGAGCCGCCCGGAGGAGCGCCGCGCCCTTATCGAGGAGGCCGCCGGCATCTCCAAGCACAAGCGCCGCAAGGAGCGTGCGCTCAAAAAGATTAAGTCGATGGACGAGCACCTGATGCGTGCCCGCGACATCAATAAGGAGATCGCCCGTCAGCTGCGACCGCTGGAGCGTCAGGTCGATCGCGCGCGCAAGTACAAAGAGCTGTCCTCGCGCGCGAACGAGCTTACGCAGATGCTGGCTGTCGACGAGCTGCGTTCGCTGCAGTCGCAGTGGAACGACCTGGAGATCCGCTCCAAAGAGGGCGCGGCCGAGCTTGAGCTTGCGCAGTACCGCTTGGGCGAAAAGGAGCGCGAGCTCGAGAAGCTTCAGGTCATGCTCGAGGAAAAGGGCCTGTTTGTGGGCGACCTAGGCGAGCAGCGCCGTCATATGCAAGATGTGGTCGGCCGCATTAACTCCGACATGCGCTTGCTCGAGGAAAAGGGCCACAACATGGTGTCGCGCCTGTCTGACATGCGCGGCCAGATTTCGAGCTCCGAGCATCAGCGTCGTCGCGTGGTCGAGGAGCTCGAGGACGCGCGTGCGCAGCTTGAGGAAGTGACCGGCGCGCACATGCAGGCCCAGGAGGACGTTGACGCCGCCGGTCCTGCCGCCGCTGAGCTCCACGAGCGTCGCGTGGCGCTCGACAATCAGATTTCGCAACTCACGAGCGAGCAACGCGATGTGCAGCGCGTGGCCGATAATGCCGCGCTCGAGCTCGCCAAGGTGAAGGATTCCTTGAGCAATGCCGAGGTCGAGGACAACATGTATGCCTCGCGCCTGGAGCAGATTGACGAGCAGCTCGAGGAGGTCACGGCCTCGCTCGAGAGCCGTCGCGACCGCGCCGAGGAGCTTGAGGGCGCTCTTGAGGAAGCGCGCCAGGCTCAGGTCGATGCGCGTGAGGCCGCCGAGGCGGCACGCGCGGCCCTGAAGGACCTGCGTGCCCGCGAGAGCGAGGCGCGCAACAAGTTATCCGAGGTGCGCTCGGAGCTTGCCAGCCAAAAGAAACTCGATGCCCGCATGGCCGACAGCTCGCCGCTGGTGAGCCGTCTGGTGGGTGCGCTCGGCGATGATGTCTCGGGTCGTCTGGGCGACGTGCTCGAGGCCCCGCGCGAGCTTGAGGGCTTGGTTGAGCAATTGCTCGCCGGCGATATCGATGCACTGCTGTTCGACGATACGTCTGCGCTTGAGCGTGCCGGTCGTGCCGCTCTGGACCAGAAGATGGCCTCGGGTGAGGCGCTGCTGATGGCGCGCGGCGTGAGCGGCTCTGCTGCCGCCGAGGGCGCTGCCGGTTCGCGTCTGGTCGATCGCCTTTCCGTGCGTGCCGGTTATGGCCCGATTGTCGAGGCGCTGCTCGGCGGCTATTACGTGGTCGATGACTTGGTTGCCGCGCTGGCCGCGCCTGTCGTTGACGGTGTGACCTACGTGACTCCCGATGGCGCACGTGTTGCCTGCGGCGGTCTGGTTCGTGTGGGCCTCGATGCCGGCGAGGCGTCGGGTGCTCTGGAGCGCAAGCGTCGCATCCGCGAGCTGGAGGGCTTGGAGCCCGATTTGGCCGCTGTGTTTGAACATGTGTCGGATCAGGTCGTTGAGGCCAATGCGGCCGTTGAGGAAGCGCGTGCCGCTGAGGGCGATGCCGCCGGCGAGATCGCCCGTCTTGAGGGCGAGCGCCGCTCGCTGCTCTCCGAGATCGGCCGCTTGGAGCAAAGCGCTAACAATGCCGAGGTCGAGCGCGTGCGCATCTCTAAGCGCCGCGAGCAGGCCTCCGAAGCCGTTCGCGCTGCGCGCCCGCGGGTTGATGAGCTCACCCGTTCGCGTGATGAGGCCCGTGCGCAGGCAAGCGATCTGGGCTTGCAGATTGCCGAGGCCAACGACGAACTCGACCGCGTTCGCCGTGACGATTCCGAGGCTGCCGGCAAGCTCGCCGACGCCAAGGTTCGCCTAGCCCAGACGAGTGAACGCCTGCGTTCGCTGAAGGGTCGCGTGCCCGACCTGGAGCATCGTCTTGAGGGCATCGACCGTCGTATCCGCGGAACACGCCAGGCTTCGCGCTCGCTCGAGCTGCTGCGCCTTCGCGTCGATCCTATGCACGAGCGCTATTCTGCCCTGTTGGAGCGCGCCTCGGACTGGGCTGCGCGTCTGCGTGACCAGGCTTCGCTCGAGGAGGCGGACTCGGCTTCACTGAAGAAGACCATCGAGGACGCCAAGACCGAGGTCGCCCGCGCCAAGGAGCGGGTCGATGCCGCCACCGCGACGCAAAACGAGTTCAAGGTCGCACGCGGCAAGCTCGAGGTGCAGGTCGAGGCTGCCATCAAGGCCATTACCGCCGATGGCACGACGGTGCTCGAGGAAGCGCTCATGCTTCCGGCGCCCACGGACCGCGATGCCGCCGAGCGCGAACTCAACCAGCTCGTGCGTCAGATCAACAACCTGGGCCCTGTGAACCAGGTTGCCATGGAGGAGTACGAGCAGCTCAAGCGCCGCGCCGATTACATCGAGGAGCAGCTGGCCGATCTGGAGAGCGCGCGCAAGGCGCTCACCAAGATCACCGTGGCGATCGACCGCAAGATGCGCAAGGCGTTCCTGGTGACGTTTGAGAAGGTCGACGCGAACTTCCGCGAGATCTTCGCTATGCTCTTCCCGGGCGGCCAGGCTCATCTGGAGATGACCGATCCCGAGCATCCTGCCGAGACGGGTATCGAGGTCGTGGCGCAGCCGCGCGGCAAGCGTATCACCAAGATGATGCTCATGTCAGGCGGCGAGAAGAGCCTGACGGCGCTCGCCCTGCTCTTTGCCGTGTACCGCACGCGCACGGTGCCGTTCTATGTGCTGGACGAGGTCGAGGCTGCGCTCGACGACGCCAACCTGTCCAAGCTCATCGGCGCCCTCGATGTGCTGCGTTCCGATACGCAGCTCTTGGTAATCTCGCATCAGCGCCGTACTATGGAGGACGCTGACGTCCTCTATGGCGTCTCGATGCAAGCCGACGGCGTCAGTCGCGTCGTCTCGCAAAAACTCGATCGCGAAACCGGAAAGGTCGTGAATGCATAATGGGATTCTTCGATGCTCTCTCGCGCGGACTTGAGCGCAGCCGCGAGGCCCTCAACGAGGTCTTCTACTTTGGCGGCGAGGTCGACGAGGATTTTTGGGAGGATCTTGAGGACACCCTCGTCATGGGTGACATGGGCGCCGAGGTCGCTATCAAGGTCTCCGATGACCTGCGCGATGCCGCGGCCAAGAAGAACCTCGAGGTCGCGTGCCTGCGTCTGAACGTTGCAGCTGACGTAGACCACGCGCTCGGGAGCAAGGTCCGCAACGCCGTGGAGAAACTCCGGTGTGCTGCC
>CABSZR010000130.1 GCA_902482185.1 uncultured Collinsella sp.
GGTTAAGGGGCTGAGCTTTACCGCCGGCGCCACCGCGCGCGAACGCAACGATCAGGTAGGAGGACATCGTGCCTAAGTCCCAACAACAGCCGATGCGGCCACCGACGCCTTTTGAACGTCTAGCGGACCCCGAGGGAAGACGTCGATCCGCCGACCCCAAGCTCACCGCCAACGGCGCCGTCCGCGCCGGCCGTGCCGCGCAGTTTATGCCCTTTGCCGCCCTCACGGGATACTACGAGCTCGTACGCAAACAAGAGATCACTGTTGAGCCCAAATGCGAACTCACGGAAGAAAAAGCCCTCGAGCTTTCGAAAAAGCTCGAGGGCCTCAAACGCGGCGACCTGGTGCGCGTCGCCTATTACGATATGTACGGCTATCGTAGCCGCACAGGCATTCTCGACGAAGTGCTACCCGCGTTCAAGCTGCTCAAACTCAGGGATATCGCCATCGACTTCGACGATATCCAAGACATCGAGCTGCGTGGTCGAGCCTAGCGACGAGAACGCTTGCGCAAGACGAGAGCAAAGCCAAGCACTGCGGCAGCTGCAACCAGCAATCCCAAGACCAGCGTGAGGGTCGAGTCGCCAGCGTGAGGCAGCGAGCCGTCCTTCGGAGTCTTCTTAGTGGCCGTCGTGACGGTGGTCGTGGTGCTGCTCGACTGGTCGTTGCCGCCCGTCTGGCTGCCACCAGGCTGATCGCCGCCACCCGGCTGCGAAGGATCGGTGGGTTCCGTCGGATCCGGAGTACCGGGATCAACCGGATTCTCCGAATTCTCCTTGCGCTGGATCCAGACCTGGCAACCATAGAACGGGTTGGCGGTACCAAGGCACAGACCCTGATTGGTCACCGCAAAGGTGCGCAGACCATGGTTATACGGATCGTTAAAGCCATTGGTCGTCAGTGTCGTAAAGTTCACGCCGTCCTCGGTCACATACATATCAAAGCCGCGCTCAGCATCGTGCAGGTAATGCATGCATACGAGCACGCTCTGCAACTTCTTGAGGTTCTCCTCGCTCAGCAGCTTATCGAGCGCATCCTGAATATCGCTCGGCAGCTCGGTGCCATAGGCATCCTCGTACTGCTGCTTCAGGCTCTCATAGCTATCGAGCATGTCCTGATACTGGTCGGCAAAGGACTTGAAGTACGCGATCTCGCCATCGATCTTCTGGACATAAGCGGCGTCGTCCTCAAAGTCCTGGGACATCGTCGAGGCCTGATCGCAAAGATCGCCCGTGGCATCCTCCAGCGCATCGCTTAGATCGCCAAAGCCCTTAGCAACCTCAGTCTTCTCGTCATCGACATCGGCAGCCTCCTTCGAATCATCGACATCGGCAGCTTCGTTCGAATCATCGTCCGTAAGCGTGTCCACAGGAACGATGGGGGCATCGGGCAAATTCACGTCAAGCAGGTGATCAAGCAGGTCCTTAAGGCGCTGAACCTGAGATTCCCACTCCTCGGGCGTCATATCGATAATGTCGCCATTGGAGAACTGGCCGATCGGCTCAAGCAGGCTCGCGGTATCAAAGGTACCGATATACAGCTTGCCGTCGAACTTCTGCATGCGCCAAATGTACTGGTTCTCGTTTCGGCCAAAGCCCGAAGTCAGGCCGGAAATACCGCCCTCGGGGAACATGTCGGTGCGATCGCCAACGACGAGCTCCATGTTCTCGTCCTTGTCCATGCGATAGATGTTGACCGACTGCTCAAGATTGGCATTCACAAACGAGCAGTTAACGCCGCCCATGCTGCTCTTGCCGCTCTCGTCAGAATTGGACTTATTAAAGAGAATGCGCTCGAGGGCGATCTCCTCGTCGTTATATTCACCGATATAGAGGTAGTCGTTGTAGACGATGAGGTTGGCAGCACCAGAACGGGTGCGGGCAGGATCGATGCCAAAGCAGTACTTTGCACCGTTCGTCTTCTGATCGCCAACAATGGGAGTCCACGAATAGCTGCCGTCGGCATTCTTGTCGCCACGAACCATGGCAAACGACTGCATGGAATTATCATCGGGAGCGTTCTCGGGCGTACCGGTGCAGATGGTCGCATAGAGATGGCCATTGTACGAAACCATATCCCAAATGGCGCCGCCGTAGATGCTGTCCTGATAGCGAATCGCCGGATAGTTAAACAACGTGTCCGAGTTAGCAATCTCGATGAAGCTGTCCTGGCCCTTCGACGGGTCAGGCGACGTCAGGATTGTCGACACAAACTTACCGGCCGCGTCTTTACCCACATTACTGATGACGAGCTGGCCATCATGGACACACATGCCGCGGATACCGGTAGAAATGCCCTGCTTGTAGGCAGCACCGTAATCCTGCATGCTCGAAAGGCCCTGATAGACAACTTTGTACTCATCCGTCTTAGGATCGATCTCATATACAGCAGGCAGGCCGCTTTTGCCGCCATTGGCCCTGACGCTGCCGCAGAAATAGAGCTTACCCTTATAGCTCACGGCATTGCGGAACAAAGGAGCGACGCCGTTGAGCGATTCAGAGAGTAGCAGCTTGGTCTCACCGGTCTTGGTATTGATCTTGACCAAGATGCCGCCGCTGTCCTTGTCGGCCGTGCCGTCCTCCTTCTGCTGTCCATAGAAGAAGGTACCGTTAAACATGGCCTCCAGCGTCAGGCGCATGGTTTCAGCATCAAAGGAATCGCCCAGCGTGCTGTTCATGAGCGTCAGCGTGTTGCCCATCGCCGCATAGCAGGTGCCCACATAAAGCCAGTCACCATAGCTCGCAGCCGCCCAAGTGTAGCTCTGGCCGCGATCGCCTTCGTTGTTGGCCGTATTACCATCGGCGCCCGGAACGGCAACGGCACCGTTACCCTGGTAGTCGACGATGCCATCCGGCTGCGACGTTCCTACCGTAGGATGCGAGAGCTTCTCAAAGGAATACCCATTTCCCGCATTGTAGGTAACGGCACCCGATGCGTCTTCGGCGTGCGCCGGCAGCGGCGATACCAAGATAGCGGCAAGCGCTGCCACCAAGCCAAGTGTTCCCACTCGTCTCATAAGGTTATAGCCTCCCCTGTCCTAAAGCCCAGCTTTAGCATTCTTCATTTCTGTCCACGGTTAATTGCAATCTGAGCACAGCAATAATCAGTGTATAAGTATACACCTGTAATTTTTTGGACGGGTTAATAGATGCTCGATTGGTAGTGAATTCCGCGCAAACCGTCACCAAACTCCACTTTTGCCGCATCTAAAGGTTATTTATGCGCAAATTTTTGGATGCCGATAGTCACAATGGGCAGGAGGCTGGTACCCACCGGAGAGGGCAACGCCTACATTTTCATAACGTAATAGCCCGCACCCCTCACCGCCGTCTCGAGTGTGTCGCGATCAACCGGGCGCTTCGAGCGTACGCGTGCCGTGTGGTCCGCGTACGTTACCGTTGCCCACACACCATTCAGCGCATTGAGGGCATTGGCCACATTCTGAGCGCAGCCATCGCAGCTCATGCCGCCGATGAGCAACTCATCGCTATAGGGGTAGTGGGACGGATCGGTATCCGCAACCACTACCTTCTTGGCCTTCTTACCGCTCGCGCCATCGCTGCAGCAGCTCTTTCCGTGTGTCGAAGCGGCAATACGACGCAGTCCAAAAAACATGCCGACGGCAATGACGGCCAGCACGATGAGATTCGCAGGGTTGAGTAAGTCACTCATGCGCTCCCCTTTCAAGTAGCCCTATCTAGATACCCCCATGGGGTGTCCCCATCTTAACCCAAAATCATGTCCGTTCGGTCAATTAGTTTCCCTCTTCAAACTTTTTTGTTGACCATAGCTTACTTTCGTGTATAAGTTTTCCTAGGCTAACAACTGAGGACCCGAAAGGAGCATCGTGACTCGAACCATTGACATCCCAACATACCAAACGGCTGTCGTGCGCAACTGCTCCCCTACGCTCGCAGGCATCAAGCCGGCTTCGCTCTTTACCTATCCCGGCGTTTACGCCAACCAAAACGGAAAACCCAGCGCCGCCCATATCGAAGAGCGACGCTCTCGCCTGCTCGCCGTCATAACCCAATGCAACCGCGAGCTCCAGCCACTCGGGATCCATATGAGCGTTTTGGTCTGGCGCCCCTGCGGAGCGCTCATCTATGTGTACCGCCCTGCGGACCTCATGCGATACCTCTCCGACCCCCGTGCCACGACGGCGCTAGCCGCCGAAGGTTACGATGTCCACAACCTGCCCGCATCCCTGGTGCATCTCGCCGCGCGCATCACGCTGGCAAGCAGCAATGCCGCAGAAAGCGCCTATGACGGCAGCGTCTGCGCACTCGCGCGAAATAGGCACTGCGATACGGGGTGCATATGCGAGTTCCCCCACGAAATTGGCTATTTTTTGGGCTATCCCTACGAAGATGTCCATCAGTTTATCGTCCAGCACGGCGAAAACTATAAGGTCTTTGGCGCATGGAAGGTATACACAAACGTTGAGCAGGCGCTCACGACCTTCGATTCCTATCGCGCATGCACGCAATACCTTACCTACATCTATCAACAGGGCTGCACCCTGGAACAACTTGTCCAGGCAACCCGATAGAGCATACAAGACGCGGCCGCACGCCGCACAACCGAAAGGAAAACATATGAGCAAGATCGCCGTCGTCTACTGGAGCGGTACAGGCAACACCGAGGCCATGGCAAACGCCGTCGCGTCAAGCAATGCCTACCGTGTGCTCATCCCGATGAATCTATGCAGCACGTATGTCGCGGGCGTGGACAAAAAGTCCTCCGCTATTCTGGACGACGCCATGGCGCACATCCGTTCGCTGCTCGAAGGAAGGGAGAACAAACCATGAACAACGCTGCCACTGCAACTGCCCGTACCGCTTCCCCGGTGAGAAAACTCACCTATTCCGCGCTCTTCCTCGCCTTGGCGATGGTACTGCCGTTTTTGAC
>CABSZR010000131.1 GCA_902482185.1 uncultured Collinsella sp.
AGCACATCATGCTCAACGAGGCCTGCTCGTCGGGCTGCGGCAGCTTTATCGAGAGCTTCGCCGTCTCTATGAACATGGACGTGCGCGCGTTCGCCGATGCCGCTATCCATGCCAAGGCCCCGGTCGACCTGGGCAGCCGCTGCACGGTCTTTATGAACTCGCGCGTCAAGCAGGCGCAAAAGGAAGGCGCCACGGTGGGCGACATCGCGGCCGGCCTGTCCTATTCCGTCATCAAGAATGCCCTGTTCAAGGTCATTAAGCTGCGCGATCCCAAGGAGATCGGCAGCCAGGTGATCGTCCAGGGCGGCACCTTTATGTCTGATGCCACGCTGCGAGCGTTTGAGCAGCTCACCGGCGTTCATGCCGTGCGCCCCGACATCGCCGGCTGCATGGGCGCCTACGGTGCGGCCCTGCTCGCCCGCGACCGCGCCGGCGCCGACGGCGTCTCGACCATCCTTTCGGCCGAGGACATCGCGCACCTCACCGTGACGCAAAAGCACGTCCGCTGCGGCCGTTGCTCCAACAACTGCCAGCTTACCGTCAACGACTTTGGCGGCGGCAGGCGCTTCATTACCGGCAACCGCTGCGAGAAGGGCGCCGGCCACAAAAAGCAGAAGACCGAGGCCCCCAACCTCTTCAAAAAGAAAAACGAGCTGCTCTTTAACCGCGAGGTCCTGAGCCCCGACGAAGCCCCGCGCGGCACCGTCGGCATCCCCCGCGCACTCAACATGTACGAGAACTACCCCTTCTGGCACGCGTTCTTTACGCGCTTGGGCTTTAGCGTGCAGCTGTCCGACCAGTCGAGCAAGAAGACCTACCAGGCGGGCATCGAGTCCATGCCGTCCGAGAGCGTGTGCTACCCGGCAAAGATGAGCCACGGCCATGTGATGAACCTCATCGACCGCGATGTCGACTTCATTTGGATGCCGTGCGTGCGCTGGGAGCGCAAGGAGGACCCGACCGCCGGCAACTGCTATAACTGCCCCATCGTCATGAGCTACCCCACGGCGCTGGCGCTCAATATCGACGAGATCCGCGAGCAGAACATCGAGTTCCTGTACCCGTTTGTGCCGTATCACGACAAGACCGAGCTCAAGCGCCGTCTGTACCAGGTGCTCGCCGTCGACCGCGTTACCGACGCCGAAGCCGGTCGCGGCCGTGTGCGCGGTCCCAAGATTACGCGCTCCGAGGTCGATGCCGCCGTTAACGCCGCTTATGAGGCCGATGCGCGTTTCCACGAGGATATTCAGACCATGGGCGAGGAGGCTCTTAAGTGGGTCGAGGACCACGGCGGCCACGGCATCGTACTCGCCGGCCGTCCCTACCATAACGACCCCGAGATCAACCATGCCCTGCCCGAGCTTATCTCGAGCTTTGGCTTTGCGGTCTTTACCGAGGATTCGCTCGCGCATCTGGTAAAGCCCGAGCGTCCCATCCGCGTCGTCGACCAGTGGATGTACCACAGCCGCCTGTACGCCGTCGCCCGTTTTGTGACGATGCGCAACGATCTGGACCTGATCCAGCTCAACTCTTTCGGCTGCGGCCTCGATGCCCTGACCACCGATCAGGTGCAGGAGATTCTGGAAGCCAGCGGCAAGATCTACACCGTGCTCAAGATCGACGAGGTGTCCAACCTGGGTGCCGCGCGCATCCGTATTCGCTCGCTCATGGCCGCGCTCAAGGACCAGGAGGCCGAGCGCCTGGCCGAGGCCACGGCCGCGGGCGAGGCCTACGAGCAGGGCGATGCCGCGCCGGTGGCGCCCTCCACGGATGCCCCCGCGTTCGCGAGCCGTAAGTACACGTTCGAGGCGCAGCGCGAGAGCGCTTCGACAGCGTGGCCCAAGGTGCCCTTTACCGAGCAGATGCGCGAGGAGGGCTACACCATCCTGTGCCCGCAGATGGCGCCGATCCACTTTGACCTGGTCAAAGAGGTGTTCCGCGGCGCCGGCTACAACCTGGAGCTGCTGCCCTCGACCGATCACGATGCCGTCGAGGCCGGCCTGCGCTACGTGAACAACGACATCTGCTATCCGTCGATCCTGGTGACGGGCCAGATCATGGAGGCTATCGAGAGCGGTCGGTACGACCTGTCCAAGACGGCCGTGGTTATCAGTCAGACCGGCGGCGGCTGCCGTGCCACCAACTACATCGCGCTCATCCGCAAGGCCCTGCGCGAGAGCGGCCACCCCGAGATCCCGGTAATCTCGCTTTCGGCCGTGGCGCTCGGCGAGGACAACCCCGGCTTCAAGATTACGCCGGCGCTGCTTAAGCAGGCAGTCTACGCGGTGCTCTTTGGTGACGTGATGATGCAGATGCTCTACCGCTGCCGTCCGTACGAGGCAACGCCCGGTGCCGCCAACGCGCTCTACGAGGAGTACATGGCGCGCGCCCGCAAGCTGGCGCCCAAGTTCAATCGCCACAACTACACCAAGCTGTGCCGCGAGGCCATCCGCGCGTTCGACACCATGCCGCTCGTGGGCGAGGGTACCAAGCCGCGCGTGGGCGTGGTCGGTGAGATCTTGGTCAAGTTCCACCCCACAGCCAATAACCACGTGGTCGATGTCATCGAGCGCGAGGGCTGCGAGGCCGTGGTGCCGGGCCTGCTCGACTTCTTCCTGTACTCCATGAGCAACGCCGAGCTGCAGAAGGACGAGCTGGGAAGCTCTGCTACCACGCGCGCTGGTATGCAGGCGCTCATCAAGCTTGTGGACTGGATGCGTACGCCGGTGGAGGAGATGCTCGAAAAGTCCCGCCGCTTTGAGGCGCCCGAGCGCATCGGCACCATGGCGGACAAGGCCCGCACGGTGCTTTCGGTGTGCAACAACATGGGCGAGGGCTGGCTGCTCACGGCTGAGATGCTCGACCTGATCGACCACGGTGCGCCCAACATCATCTGCACGCAGCCCTTTGCGTGCCTGCCTAACCACGTGGTGGGCAAGGCCGTGATCAAGGAACTGCGCCGTCAGCACCCCGAGAGCAACATTGTCGCGGTGGACTACGACCCCGGCGCGTCCGAGGTCAATCAGCTCAACCGTATTAAGCTCATGATCAGCGTGGCCAAGGAGAACATGCGCGCCGGTAAGGGCTTCAAGCTCGAGAAGGTGGCGCCGCTCGCGATGGACGAGGTCACCGGCCAGATGCGTGCCCATGATGGCTGCGTGAGCTGTGGCTCGGCCAGTGAGGAGGCCGTTGCATCGGTCGCCAAGCGTTTGGGACGTGGCATTAAGAAGTAGCTGGTCTGCTATGGGCTGGATATGAGACAAACGGGTGGTAGCCGTACCGGCTACCACCCGTTTTTGCTGGACATATGTTGCGCAAATGACCTTGCTACAGCCTTCCGTGGGCTTGCCCGATTTTTGGGCCGGTTCGGGCTTTGAGGACAAGCTGCTGCAGGCTCAAGGAGATTTTTCGCTCAATGCGGGCCAGCACAGTGTGACCTATCTGCCAAACGACGAGACGACCGCTACGGTCTGGCCATCGCCACCTACGAGATGGAAGCCGAAAAGTACATCTACCGCGTGTACAAGTACGAGCTGTAACGCTGCGCTTAGGTTTGACCAATGGAGTATGAAAACACGCCGTTCGCCGATGCCCCCTCCGCGAGTGGCAGCCATATGGTTTGATGTCAGAAACATATAGTTGTCGCCAGCCTGCTGGCGACGTTCCCCCTGATATCGGAGGTTCCAGGTATGTTTCACGCTCCGTTAAGCAACTATCGGCTGGGCTAACATGGGTCGCCGTGCTATTTCGATAGCCCTTGCAGTGGTCTGCCTAGCTGTGCTCTTGGGCGCTACAGGGCTGTTTGCTATAAGCCGAGAAACGTCCTATATGCAGGAATGCGCTTCCGAAGGGTTTGCCATTGACGGTTACTATCGGGACGACAAGACGAGTCTGGAAACCCTGGCCTTTCTTGAAGAGGATAACCATCGGTGGCAACTGGTCGACAAAGACGGCAGCTGCGTTGGCGGGCAGTTTAAGCGTACGGATGACCCCAATATCCTGGTATTAAAGAAGGAAAACGGCGAAGAATTCGGTACGGTCCACGTGGCGTATATATCGCGCCGACGCAATCAGGGGCAGATTTACCTAATTAGAAATACTGAGGTGACCCGATTTTATCTTGTGAGCACCGATCCGGCGTTTACGGTGGAGTCTGGCGATGTCGATGCGGACGTCTGATTCACGGCAATAAAACAGCGAGCGGGGCGCGGACGTGAACTACGTCCCGCTTTTTGCATGTGCCTGCGTCGCGTCTGAGCCTCGCCGCGACTTGCGCCTGTGCGCGGGAGCCATCCCATGCTCCGCATTACTCCACATCGAACTCCACGCGATCGAGCTCGGGCACATTGAGGTCGATGAGCTTGCGGGCGACGTGGCGGTCGTGCGCCCCGAGCGCCTCGCTCGTTGTCACATGGGCGACAATCTCGCGCTCGACGATGCCCTCCTCGTCGCCTTCGGTGGCCGAGGTCTCGACGGCGACGGTGTAATCCTTAAAGCCCGGCAGCACCGCGGCAAGCTCGCGTGTGGTCTCGGTGACGCCGTAGCCGTCCTGCACGCCGGCCTGCGCCGAGCCAATAGACCCCGCGGTCATAACGATGCAGGGGATGGCAAAGATCACCGTGCCCACAATAATGCGGCGGCGCACCTTGCGTGACAGCTCGTCGACCTCGGCATCTTCTTCGGCGGTCACAATGCCGTCGCCGTTGAGATCACGCTTGAGCGGTACACGCAAAAGAAGCAGCACGGCTTCGGCAGCCAGCGCGATAAAGACTACGTTGATGCCAAATTCGTAGAGCGCCGAGAGAAACAGCGACCCGCTCGCGATGGCGATGCCGTAACCAGCTGCGCACAGGGGCGGCATGAGCGCGGTCGCCACGGCCACGCCGGCGATGAGCGTGGCG
>CABSZR010000132.1 GCA_902482185.1 uncultured Collinsella sp.
AAGCTGCGTGAGTCCTACGAGGCTGGCGAGCGCCCGATTGCGGCGGATGCCAAGCGCATTCTGATCACTGGCTGCCCGGTGGGCGGCGTGATCAACAAGATCGGCCGCACCATCGAGTCCAACGGCGGCGTGGTCGTGTGCATGGACGACTGCTCAGGCGAGCGCACGGCGGCCATGATGATCGACCCGGATGCTCCCGACATCCTGCGCGCCATCGCCGACCGCTACCTGGACATCAACTGCTCGGTCATGACGCCCAACGACGGTCGTATGGAAAATACACTGGCCATGTGCGAGAAGTACCACGTCGATGGCGTGGTAGAGAGCGTGCTCCAGGCGTGCCACACCTTTAACGTGGAGAGCGCCCGCATGCAGGAGGCCGTCGAGGGTGCGGGTATTCCGTATATGAAGATTGAGACCGACTACAGCAACGGCGACATGGGTCAGATCGAGACCCGCATCGCCGCCTTCATCGAAACCCTCTAGCTTCCTCAGGCACCGGATCTTGCTCCTCAAACCGTCGCTTGCGTACCCAAAGTACGCTGCGCTCCTCTTTCGGGACAATCTCCGGCACCTGAGAAACCTAGAGCTAAGGCGCCTGAACGCGCCGCTATCTTTGATGTTTAGATTGGGAGAGAGCCATGATAGGGATCGGGATCGATATCGGGTCTACGGCGGCTAAGGCTGCTGTGGTCGACGGGGAGGGTTCGGTGGCGTGGACGTGCGTGCGGCCAACCGGGTTTTCCTCGGTCGATGCTTCCGAGCGGCTGCGCGAGGCGCTGGCAGCGGCCGGCTATGACGTGGCTTCCGACGACGTGCGCGTGATCGCGACCGGCTACGGCCGTGTCGCCGTGCCCTATGCGCACAAGGTCGTGACTGAGATCACCTGCCACGGCACCGGTGCCGTGCGCCTGTTTGGCGACCACGGCACCGTAATCGATGTTGGTGGTCAGGACACCAAGGTCATTCAGCTTAAAAGTGGCCGCGTGGCCAAGTTTGCCATGAACGACAAGTGCGCCGCCGGCACGGGGCGCTTTTTGGAGATCATGGCCGACCGCCTAGGCATTACCCAGCAGCAGATGGCCGATCTGGCACGTTCCGGCGAGCCTACCAAGATTTCCAGCATGTGCACGGTGTTTGCCGAAAGCGAGGTTATCAGCCTGATCGGTCGCGGTGAGCCGCGCGAGAACATTGCGCGTGGCGTGATCGACAGCGTGGTCTCGCGCGTGGCGACCATGGCCGGGCAGGCCGCGGGCGCCCCGTACTACCTGACCGGTGGCCTGTGCGAGAACGCCTTCGTGGTGGAGCGGTTGGGCGAGCTGCTGGGGTCGCCGGTGACCACCTCGCCCCAGGCTCGCTTTGCCGGTGCCATCGGCGCGGCGATTCGCGCACAGGCGCTCAATTAATGCATCCGCCGCAGGCTCGCATTCATGCGTATACTGGGAGAAATGATTGACCGAAGAGAGGAGGTATCGATGACTGACGATCAGATTAAGCTCACGTCCATGACTGCTGCGAGCGGTTGAGCCGCTAAGTTGGCTCCTGGAGCCCTCGCCCAGGTCCTGGGCGATTTACCCAATGTGCATAACGACAACTTGCTCGTAGGGTTCGATACCTCCGACGATGCGAGCGTCTTCCGTGTTGGCGATAACTTGGGCCTCGTTCAGTCCGTCGACTTCTTCCCACCGATGGTCGACGACCCGTTTCTGTTTGGCCAGATCGCCGCGGCCAACTCGCTGTCGGACATCTACGCCATGGGCGGGCGGCCGAGCCATGCCATGAACCTGCTCTGCATACCCAGTTGCCTGGGCGTTGAGGTTGCCGGGCAGATTTTGGCAGGCGGTGCCGACAAGTGCGTCGAGGCGGGTTGCTCCATCGCGGGCGGTCACACCATCAACGACGACGAGCCCAAGTACGGCCTGTCCGTGAGCGGCTTTGTCGCGCTCGACCACATGCTCGCCAACAGCGGCGCGCGCGTGGGCGATGTCCTGCTGCTGACCAAGGCGATCGGCTCGGGCATCATCACCACGGCCATTAAGGGCGAGCTCATCGAGCAGGACGAGGCCGCAGCCATGTTTGACTCGATGCGCACCCTCAACGAGGCGCCGATTCGTCTGGCCGAGGGACTTGAGCTTCACGGCTGCACCGATGTCACGGGCTTTGGCTTGATCGGGCACGCGTGCGAGATGGCCGAGGGCTCGGGCGTGCAGATTGAGCTTGCGTCGGGGGCGGTGCCGCTCTTTGACCAGGTGCTCGACATGGCGCGTCTGGGCATTATCCCCGCGGGCTCCTACCGCAACCAGGACTTCTTTGGCCCGCGCGTGGCTGCCGACGAGGACCTGGAGCCG
The DNA here is from genome assembly GCA_902482185.1 of uncultured Collinsella sp. Lineage (GTDB taxonomy): Bacteria > Actinomycetota > Coriobacteriia > Coriobacteriales > Coriobacteriaceae > Collinsella. The sequence continues at coordinate 2,349 of CABSZR010000132.1, forward strand.
GGCATGCTCGATGCGCTGTACGATCCGCAGACCTCGGGCGGTTTGCTCATCGCGGCGCCTGCTGCCGACGTGGATGAGCTCGCGCACCGTCTGCATGCCGAAGGACGTATCGCCGCCGTTGTCGGCCGCGTGTGCGAGGCGGAGCTGGGCGGTCCTGCCGTTCGCGTTGTCCGTTAACGACACGTTTATTGAGCTATGTACCGTTCTAAAACGATTTATTCGAAAGGAATTTGCTATGTCTACCAAGATTGAAGTCAATGCCATGGGCGATGCCTGCCCGCTGCCCGTCGTCAAGACGCTTAAAGCCCTGAAGCAGCTCGATGGCGAGGGCGTTGTCGTGACCTCGGTCGATAACGAGACCGCCGTCAAGAACATCTCCAAGATGGCGCAGGAGAAGGGCTGCACGGCCTCGGTCGAGAAGGTTTCTGACGCCGAGTGGCACGTGACCGTGACGGCCTCTGGCACCGTTGCCGTGGCCGATCCCGAGCAAGATGGCGCTGCCTTCTGTGATGCCAGCGCCGGCAAGGGCAAGCTCGTCATTTCCGTCTACACCGACTGCATGGGCCGCGGCGACGACGAGCTGGGCCACAAGCTCATGAAGGCCTTCATCTTTGCCGTGACGCAGCAGGAGGAGCTGCCCGCGACCATGCTGTTCTATAACGGCGGCGCCAAGCTCACCGTCGAGGGCTCACCGGTACTCGACGACCTGAAGGGTCTGGCCGAGCAGGGCGTCGAGATCCTTACCTGTGGCACCTGCCTCGACCACTATGGCATTAAGGACCAGCTTGCGGTGGGCGAGGTCACCAACATGTACGTGATCGTGGAGAAGATGGAGCAGGCCGTGCGCGTCGTGCGCCCGTAGCGTATTGGTTGGAGTTGCCATGAGGGAGAAGCGACCGGCGCTTGTCATCACGTTTCCTACCACGGCGGCCGCCATGGGTTGCGAGTCCCTGTGCATCGAGCGCGGCCTTCCCGGGCGAACGATTCCCGTGCCCGGGGAGGTTGCTGCCGGCTGCGGTCTGGCGTGGAAGGCGTTGCCTGCCGATGAGGAACTGCTGCGCGGCGAATTCGCCGCGGCGGGCGTTCCTACCGAGGGCTTTACCGTGATTGATATGTGGGAGGTCGTGCGATGATCTACCTGGATAACGCGGCGACGACCATGCACAAGCCGCAGACGGTCATCGATGCCGTGACGCAGGCGATGTGCTCGCTCGGCAATGCCGGGCGCGGCGCCACGTCGGGTGCGCTTGACGCGGCGCGTACGATTCACGCTTGCCGTGCCAAGCTCGCGCGCCTTTTTGGTTGCCCGAGGGCGGACCATGTGTGCTTTACGCCCAATTCCACCGCGGCGCTCAACACCGCCATCAATGGCGTGGTGCGCCCCGGCGACCGTGTGGTCACAACGGTGCTCGAGCACAACTCGGTGCTGCGTCCGCTCAATCGCCTGGCCGCGGAGCAGGGTGTGACCGTTGAGCATGCGGGTTGCGACGCGAATGGCGTGCTCGACTACGATGAGCTCGATCGGCTGGTCACGCCCGGTACACGTGCCGTGGTGGTGACGCATGCCTCTAATGTGACCGGCAACGCGGTCGACATTGCGCGCGTGGCGGCCATAGCCCATGCGGCCGGCGCGCTTGTGATCGTCGATGCCTCGCAGTCTGCCGGCACGGCGCATATCGATATGCAGGCCATGGGGCTCGACATTGTGTGCTTTACCGGCCACAAGGGATTGATGGGCCCGCAGGGGACCGGCGGCCTGGCCGTGGCAGAGGGCATTGACGTGGCCCCTTGGGCCATGGGCGGCACGGGCGTGCACAGCTTCGATACGCTGCAGCCGCTTGAGTGGCCCACGCGCCTTGAGGCGGGCACGCTCAACGGTCACGGCATCGCGGGACTTTCTGCCGGTCTCGACTATATCGAGGCACAAGGCGGGGTCGAGGCGATTGCGGCGCATGAGCGCTCGCTTGCAGAGCGCTTCCTCGTCGGTGTTCGCGAAATCCCCGGCATTGCGCTCTACGGTGCGTTTGACCAGCCCGTGCGCTCGGCGATCGTCTCGCTCAACGTGGGCGATATCGACTCTGCCGAGATCTCGGATGCACTCATGCAAGGGTGGGGGATTGCGACGCGCCCCGGCGCCCATTGCGCCCCGCTCATGCACCGCGCGCTGGGGACCGAGCGTCAGGGTGTCGTTCGTTTTTCGTTTGGGTATTTCAACACGGACGAGGACGTCGACACCGCGATTGACGCTTTGTGCGATTTAGCCTGCTAAAGCTGCTAGACCGTTTATACTTGCGGGACGGGTGTTTTTGCCCGTCCCGTTTTTGTTTCGACCCGAAAGGTGGCCCCATGGCTTCATCCGCCTCGCGTGGTCTACGCTCCGACCATGTCGTTACCGTCGGCATCGCCCTGTTCTCGATGCTCTTTGGCGCCGGCAACCTCATTATTCCGCCACTGCTGGCGCTGCAGGCAGGCTCTGCCACGCCGGTCGCCATGCTCGGCTTTCTCATCGCTGCCATCGGCCTGCCCGTCAT
>CABSZR010000133.1 GCA_902482185.1 uncultured Collinsella sp.
GCACTGCCGCGTACTCGGTGAGCTAGAGCCAACTGTTCGTCTTCACGTCGCGTATGGCGATATTTCGGTCGTCCGGCTCGGTGATGCCGTAGCCGAACGCCTGGAGCGTTTCGATGGACTCCTGGATCCTCTGTTGGAACATGGGACCCGGATCGACCCTCGGCCCGAGGTGCCCGCGCCAAAGGCACGGCGTGGCGCGCAGCATGTTATGGATTTTGGAGATGGGCTCGATGTCGGCGTAGACGTTGAGCGTCGCCATGGCGTCCTTGTGGCCGAGGATCGATTGGAGCGCCTTGATATCGCCGCCTTGGCGGATCCACTGCGTTGCGAACGTGTGGCGAAGGCCGTGGAACGTGATCAGCTCGTCGTTGGTGCCCATGAGGCCGTTGGTCTCCGAGAACGTCTTGAACGCCCTGCGGATATAGCTTGTCGTCGCGAAGGTCGCGCCCGGCTCCGACAGGATGTAGCAGTCCCCGATCTCGACCGCCCCGGTAAGGCCGCGCAAGCGCAGCTTTCCGCAGTCGATCTCGTGGGTCTCCTTCAGGAAGGGGAGTAGGCCGACCGGGTCGATGGGGATACCCCTGGCGTCATGGGTCTTGGTGTCCTTGATGAACGAACCCATTCCCTTCGCGTACGCCACCGAGTGTCTGATCGAGATCAGGCCCGTCTCGAAATCCACATCGCACCACCGAAGGCCGCAGACCTCGCCGATTCGCATCCCCGTGTGCAGGGCGAGTACGACCGCCCTCTAATCCTCGGCGGACCAATCGAGTCCGAACTCCTTTCGGGCATCCTCTTCGCTCATGACTTCGAGAAGGTCTCCAGGTTGGCAACGAAGGGCGAGGCATAGCTGCTCGAGCGTGTTGAAACGAATGCCGCGAATATGCCCTTTTTTAATACGGGACAGGTTCACGGGCGTGGTTCCAATCCTTTCGGCAAGTTCGTTCGAGGAAATCTTTCGCTCGGCCATGATCTTGTCGAGGCGAACAATTACGGGCATGACGTTTCCTTACGCAATCTCGTCGGAGTCGAGGTACAGCTCCCGAGCGTATAGGAAGAGCTGGGAAAGCATGAACAGGACGATGCCGAGAACCAGAGAGGTCCAGTCGAATGATGAAGCGATCTCTTGGGCGCCGACGGCCCCCTCGCCGCCAAACATCGAAACGGAGGTTTTGAGTGAGCCGGCGTAGAGGCTGGTGGCAGCTTGAACAACGAAGAGAATGCCGAGCACCTTCAAGCATGTCGCAGACCCTTTCTTGAAGGGGTCTCCGCTCTTGATCGTCCACACGAGAACGGCGCTGAGGATGGTCGTAGCGATACCGATGACGGCAGGGACCAATGTCGAGATCGCAAGGGCTGGATACGCGGGGGAGTCTGCAATTACAGGGTTGTCGAGCACTTCGATTGCTGGCTTTAAGGAGAACGCCACTTGTGCGATGGCGGTGGCGCAAAGGGTCGCAGAGGCTATCGCACATGCGATGCGGAAGGAATGAAGCCGGGGAGTGCGATTGTCGGAACTCATAATAACCTCCGAAGAATTTAAAAAACTCAGGTTACTTTTTAACAGTTTATGTTAAATTGACTTTGCCGGCAAGTAATCACAGCATGCTGCAACCGTAACCCCGCGCATCGGGCTGAATCGTGTTGAAACGAGCTGGTGATACGTATGTTCAAAATCTCGAAGGTGATCTTTAGGTCGCTCCTCTCCTCTAGGTCGCTCCGTGTTGCCGTTGCTGCGTTGATGGTTCTTTGTGCTTTGCCAGTCTTCAGGAGTGCGGCTGGCATCGACGGACGGGTTGAATACCTCGAGTCGGGAATAACCCGCGTTGAGCAGGAATTGTCAGCATCCTATGCGGACGCGCTTGTGAATGCGGGAGAGGAGGGCGTCTATACCTCTTCATCAAGCATGCCTGCACTTCTGTACCCTCTTGACACGGGGCGACTTATCTTGGCGCCGCTCTCTCCTCTGCTTCCGTTTCTGCAGATATCGGACGGAGGGTACTCCTTTTATGACGGATCGAAGGAATACTTGCTATGGGTCGCAACGGCCGTTGCCGTCTCGTTCCTTGCCGCGCGCCTTAACAAACGTGGAAAGCTCATCATCCAGGCACCGATGGGTGAGCCGGGTAGGCTTGTTGCATCGAGCGTATGGGCGAGTGCTTTTGCAATGCTTGCCGTCTTCGCCATCAATCTTCCAGGGATAATCGCCGCGCTCGCGAAGAATGGCCCGGGCTCGCCGTTCTATCCGATAGGCTACATTCAATTTGCGACTCCGGTTATCAAACCGGCTTGGCTGGTGTTCGCGCAGACGACCATCTTGCAATTCTTGATGGCGGCGTTCATTTCGCTCGTCGTTCACCTTGCCGTGAAGATTGCCAATAGCCCTGCGCTTGGAATCGTGTTCGTATGTGCCCTGATGGGGGTGACGATGGTTCCCGGGTATTACGGAAGATCCATGGCTTTACGTGAATTCGCCCTGTTAAATCCCCTTACGTATGCAAACACCGAGTTGACCGTAGGCGCCTATAGCCCGTACCCAACAACACAGTTAGTGAATCTGCCCGGACTTTGCTTCGAGCGTGGGGCAATTACCCTCGTATGCGCCATCGCGATCGAGGTGCTGGCAATCTTCTTGCTCTGCGTTGCTGGAAAGAGCGGCTGCGCGCGTCCGATGTTCCCGACTGGTCTTGACAGGGGTGCCTTCATCGCCTCGCAAACGACAACTCGTTCGGGCCCTTATACCGCCGCCGTTGCATACGTAAGAGCGATGGGAAAGCTGCTCCTGCATTCTCCCGTCCTCGCCGTATGCGCGGTTGCAATGTCGACGGCGATGCTGGTCCCGGCTCTGGTTGAGATGTTTCCCGACACCGATGGCGTTTCCGCTGGTCGGTATAGGGATGGCGAGCTTCGTTCAATAGATCGGTATCTAGAGCGCGACGCTGCGAATATGGACGCCGAGGGCAAAACGGCCCTGGAAAACATGCGAGATGCTCTTTCGGGTTTCGTGTATGCACCTACGCCTGCGGAGGGGTTTCGAAGCCTTGCGACATACGAGCGCGCTCGAGGCGAGCTGAGCGCGGCAGATGCGACCCTCCTGCAATCGATTGGAATCGAGCCAGAGACTCCTTCTCGTGCGGAGGCGCGCGCCCTTCTGCTCGAGTCGATCGCAAGCTTGCCGGACCCCAAGGTTTACGAATTGAGTACGAAGATGCCCCCGTTAATCCTTCTTTCGTATCTCCAGGCAGCGCTTCCTTCCTTGTTTTGGCTGTTGCCCGTGGTTGTCACATCGCTTGCGTGCACCTACCTGCGGTGCCGTTCCCTTCTGGTTTTCCAAGTCCCCGCAACAGCGCATGTGCGTTTTCTGACGGCTGTTGCGCTGTCTCTCCTGCTTGGCCTGGCGCTGCTTTTGGTGTCGATGGTTCCCGCTGCGGTTGTGTCCTTGATTAAGAACGGTGCGGGTGGATCGGAGTATCCCGTCGCTCTCATTCGGGCGGGAGCTTCGACAACGTCCATGGTGGGGGAGGCGGTGTTGTGCAGTATTCCGTTGCTGGTCATGGCATACGGCGTGATTTCCGTCGTCGCTGCGTTGACAGCAGCGATTAGCCGCAACCCCGTTGTCACCGGGGTGGTTTGCGCGGTTCTCCTGGTGTTGGGTTCGTTGAGCGCTCATGTTGAAAGCGCGGGCATGGGCGTCGCGCTGCTGGCTCCATTCGCCTCGTTTGATCCCGCTTCCCAGGTGGGGACGATTGGGTTCCTTGGGCGAGGGACGAACGCGATGCCTTTTGGAGAGGTCGTCGGCGCATCGGGCGCTCTGCTGGTGGTTTTGGGCGCCGTATCTCCGTTGATGGTGCGCCTGAGTGTTCCAAAGATCGAAAGGGGATGATCTCGATGATTGGCCTTCAAACGCTGACGATCTCTTATGGAAAGAAGGTGCTCGTAGATTCGGTGGACGCTGAGTTTGCCCCGGGTACGGTCTACGGTCTCGTCGCTCCGAACGGGCATGGAAAGACGACGTTGCTGCGTGCGATGGCAGGTTTGCCGGGTCCTCGCGTGGACGGGAGCATCGTTCTGGATGAGGTGCAGGGTACGGGTGCGAGAGAGGTCCGTTCTATGATCTTCTATGCACCTGGTGAGGGGACGCTGCTGTATCCCGGATTGCGTGCGGAAGATCACCTCAAGATGGTTTGCGATATGTGGCCGCATGCTCGCGATATCGAAGAGATAGTGGAACAAACGCAGATAGGCGAGTTCGCGAAGATGAGGATCCGCACTCTGAGCCAGGGCATGAAGCAGCAGCTTACCCTGGCGATTGCGTATGCGACGGGTGCGCGGTACCTTCTATTAGATGAGCCCATGAACGCGCTCGACCCCAGCAGGGTGGGCTTGCATTCAGAGATCCTCAGGAAGCTGGCCGATTCTGGTACGTGCATCATCATGTCATCCCACATCTTGGATTCGGTCGATAGGCTGTGCGATGAGATTCTGTTTTTGAAGGATGGGAGGCTCATTAGAAGCATTCCGCAAGATGATGCTGCGCCGAAGTCTCCTGGATCCCATTTCGCAAAGCCTGCCGGACGCGCCGAGGGTGCGCTAAGCACGTATCGGCGACTCTACGAAAAAGGCGGGTAGAAATGCAAGTTAAAAATCTATGTGGTCAATGTGATGCCGTTGAACCCGCGTATCGATACCGCTCAGCCATTCGCCTCGCCCCCGTCGCATGCATCTTCATTCGGTCTGTCATTATCAATCTAACGATGACTTGAGAAATGTAGGTGCTTCTAAATGTACTGTCGACTTCTTCTCAAACTAATCCTAAGAGACAA
>CABSZR010000134.1 GCA_902482185.1 uncultured Collinsella sp.
GTATTTGTACGGAATGGAAAGCAGCCCCACCTCGGCAAAGGCGCTGCCTGCCTCGACAACGTGGATCGTCTTGCCGTCGGCTCCCGTCACCTTCTCGTTAAGGTTGATGTGCTCGTGGCCTGCGATAAGGGCATCGACGCCACGGAGCCGCGTGGCAAAGGTCTTTGCGTCGAGCGTGTGCGCGATACACACAACAACATCGCAGCCCTCCTTGCGCAGCTGCTCTGCCTCGGCATTGATGGCGTTCGCGGCACTCGAGAAGCTGGTGCCCGCGACCAGGTCCGCGCGCAGCGAGGAACCTAGCGACTCATCCATGGCTCCGACGACGCCGACCTTGATTTTGTAGTCGAATGTGGAGTGATCCTCGCTATCCTCCCAGGTGCGATCGAGCGTCTTCGTGATGCTCGAGCTCCATACGCCGTTCGAGGACGTTGCATTCGCGCAGAGCATGGCGAAGGGCGTGCCGGTGGTGCTGTAGCCGGTCATGGTGCGGAGTTTGTCCGCGCCGTAGCTCCAGTCGTGGTTGCCTGGCGTGGTTGCGTCGTAGCCGTCGGCGTAGAAGGTGTCCATGAGCTCGGCGATGCTCTTGCCCTCGCTCATGGTGGCGAAGGACTGTCCGTGGAAGGTGTCGCCCGCATCGAGCAAAAGATCGGGGACGCTGCTTTGGGCGCTATAGAGAACCGCCAGTCCGTCAAAGCCCACAGTGCCGGTGCCCTTGCTTGCGTTGTAGCTGTACTTGTAGCTGCCGTGGATATCGTTGGTGTGCATGACGGCCACGGAGCCGTCAATAGCGGCGGGCAGGTTTCCCGCGAAAGCGAGGCTTGGGATGCCTGCGAGCGCGCCGGCAAACAACGCGGCGGCCAACGCAAAGCGGGGGAGTCTTTTCATGGCAGTTTCCTTAGTCCTTAGCCAGAATGTCTGGTTGAATATCGGATTATCGACATAATATGCGAAAACCGCCGCAAGGGCCTCTTTCCCTTTGCGGCGGTTTTGGCGTTTGCGCAGATAAAACCTACCAAAATAAACCTGTCCCTTTTTGCAGGTTTTAGCTTAGCAGCATGCGGTCGTTGGCGAGCTCGCCGCCCGAGACCTCCTCGAACTTCTGCAGCAGGTCGGCTACGGTGAGCGACTTCTTCTCATCGCCCGCCACGTCGTAGATCACGTGGCCTTCGTGCATCATGATCAGACGGTTGCCCAGACGGATGGCGTCGTTCATGTTGTGCGTGACCATGAGCGTGGTCAGGTGGTTCTCGTCGACGATCTCCTCGGTCAGGTTGAGCACCTTAGAGGCCGTCTTGGGGTCGAGGGCCGCCGTGTGCTCGTCGAGCAGCAGCAGGCGCGGCCTGGTGAGCGTGGCCATCAGCAGGGTGAGTGCCTGGCGCTGGCCGCCCGAGAGCAGGCCGACCTTGGCGTTAAGACGCGTGTCAAGACCAAGGTCCAGGCGCTTGAGCAGCTCAACGTACTCATCTTTCTCGGCCTTGGTAACGCCCCACGAAAGGCCGCGACGCTGGCCGCGACGCTTGGCGAGGGCCAGGTTCTCGGCGATCTGCATGTCGGCAGCGGTACCGCGCATGGGGTCCTGAAACACGCGGCCCAGGTATTTGGCGCGCTGCGACTCGCTCAGGCGCGAGATATCGGTGCCGTCGAGCTCAATAACGCCCGAATCGAGCGGGTACACGCCGGCGATCATGTTGAGCAGCGTGGACTTGCCGGCGCCATTGCCGCCGATCACGGTTACAAAGTCGCCGTCGTTAAGGGTGAGGTCGACGCCGGTGAGCGCGCGCTTCTCGGTGACGGTGCCCTTGTTAAAGGTCTTCTTGACGTGCGAGAGCTTAAGCATCTGCCTCATCCCCCTTCGTGTAGGAGCTGCGGAGCTTATAGCGCTCCCAAACCACGGGCACGCACAGGGCCACAGCGACAATCACGGCGGAGAGCAGCTTCATGTCGTTGGCGTCCATGCCCAACTGCAGCACGATGGCGCGGATAAGGAAGTACACCACGGAGCCAAAGACGGCGGAGGCAAGACGGACGCTAAACTGCGTGAGGCCGCCGGGCAGCAGACGGCCGAGCACCTCACCGATAACAATGGCGGCAAGACCGATAACGATGGCACCGGTGCCCATACCAATGTCGGCATACTTCTGGCTCTGGCAGATGAGCGCGCCCGAAAGGCCGATGAGGGCGTTGGAGAGCACGAGGGCGATCATCTTGGTGGAGTTGGTGTTGACGCCCAGAGCGCGGATCATGTACTCGTTGTTGCCGGTGGCGCGCAGCGCCGAGCCGATCTCGGTGCCAAAGAACCAATACAGGATGGCAACGATAGCCACGGCGAGCAGGATGCCCAAGATGATGGCAACGGTGGACTGCGGCAGACCGGTCATATTGCTGACGGCCGAGAACACGGTGCCCTTGGCAAGAATGGGCGTATTGGACTTGCCCATGATGCGCAGGTTGATGGACCACAGGCTGATCTGGGTGAGGATTCCGGCGAGGATCGCGGGAATCTCGAAGACGGTGGTCAAAATGCCCGTGACGGCACCCGCGATGGCGCCGGCGCACATACCGGCCAGCACGGCGAGCAGCGGGTCGACGTTGTTATTGACGATGAGCACAGCGCAGACGCAGCCGCCGAGGGCAAAGCTGCCGTCGCAGGTCATATCGGGGATGTCGAGCAGGCGGAACGTGATAAACACGCCAAGCACCATAATGCCCCAGAGGACGCCCTGCGAAACGGCGCCCTGCAATGCAATGAGCATGCTTCATACCTCCTAGGATAGGGTGGACACGTGATTCACCATAATAGCGGTAACAATGCATAGAAGAGCTGCGGACAGACGTTTTGTTTTACCTGAAACAAGCAGGGCGGACGCCGGTCTACAGCGCCCGCCCCTGTGGCTCAGATATTGAATAACGCGGCTAAAGCGCGAGCACGGGCTCTAGACGCATGCCGCGTATGGCATTACGCGTCCAGAGCGGAGAGGTCGATGCCCAGAGCCTCGGCCATCTCGTCGTTCTTGACGACGACCAGGTCCTTGCTCGAGAGGTGTTTGATCGGCATGTCTTCGGGCTTGGCCTCGCCTTTCAGGATCTTAACGGCCATCTCGCCCGCGGCGTAGCCCAGGTCCTCGTAATTGATGGAGAGGGTGAACAGGCCGCCGGCCATGCACATACCCTCCTCGCCAGTCACGAAGGGAAGCTTGTTTTCCTTGCAGATCTGGCCGACCTGCGAGGCACCCGCGGCGATGGTGTTGTCGGTGGGGGAGTACAGCGCGTCGACCTTGCCCACGGCAGACTCGACGACGGACTGAATCTCGTTGGAGCTCGAGACTGTGAAATCGGTGTAGTCCAGGCCCAGCTTGTCGAGCTCCTTCTTGGCGGCCTTGATCTGGACGTCGGAGTTGGACTCGGCGGTGCAGTAGAGCAGGCCGACCTTCTTAACGTCGGGCAGGACCTTCTGCATCATCTCGAGCTGCTCGGCGACCGGGGTGAGGTCGGAAGCGCCCGTGACGTTGGTGCCCGGCTTGTCGTTGTCCTGGACCAGGCCGGAGGCGGCGTAGTCGGTGATGGCACAGCCCACGATGGGGATATCGGCCGTGGCGCCGGCGGCAGCCTGCGCGGCGGGCGTGGCGATGGCATAAATCAGGTTGACGTTGTCGCCCACAAACTTGTCGGCAATGGACTTACACGTGGACTGGTCGTTCTGGGCGTTCTTCTGGTCGATCTTGACCTTGAGACCGCTCTTCTTGATGGCCTTGACGAAGCCGTCGTTGGCGGCATCGAGCGCGGAGTGCTCGGTGAGCTGCAGAACGCCGATGGTGTAGTCGGAACCGGCGGCAGCGGAGCCGGAACCAGAGTTGCCGCCGCATCCGGCGAGCGGAGCGAGCGCGAGCAGGCCGGCGGAGACCAGAAGGCTCCTGCGACTGATGGTGATGTCCTTCATATCATTACCCCCAGTATAAAAATGGCTGGAAACACTGCACTGGGACAAAGTGCAAGTGGAACTATAGTAGCGCTGATGTCCATTTTTACAACAGCCTGGCGGGTTTTTTAATACAGAATCGGATGGGCGGTACGGGTAGTCGAATGGGCGGCGGAGGGTCTTATGCGGCGGAGGAGGCGTCGTCCTCCTCGTCCAGGGCGGCGAAGAGCTTCTTGCCGTCGAGCAGGCGCGTGCTGACGTTTCTCATACGGGCGATCTCGACGGTGCGCAGCGTATCGTCGGTGCCTCGGGCGTCGTAGACCGTTCCCAGCAGATACGAGATGCCATCGCGCTGCCTGATGGCAAAGGGACGGAGTGTCATTCGTGCTGCTTCGGTTTCGCCACGCGTCGTGACGCTCGAAATATCAAAACTCACCGTGGTTCCGTGGTCGATGGCCTGCTCGACGAGCTCGCACGTGTCGATGCGCTTGATGGGCGTGCGTGTTGCCTTGGTAGCCTTGCTGCCTGCGCTTGGAGCGGGTTCGGGTGTATCGAGGTAGCCGCGAACGTCGGCGCTCGCCATAGCAACTAAGTGCTGCGCCATGCTCTTGCGGATAGCGATAGGCGTGGAGCGGTTGCGCATGACCATACCGTGGAGCCGGATGATCTCTTCGTCGGTGAGCGGGCGGGTAAGAAGTTTGTAGCCCACGCCGCGTTTGTACTCAATTTCGTATCCGGCATGGCGAAGTGCCGAGATGGCGGTGTAGATGCTGCGCCGCGCCGCCGAGATGGGCATGCGGGCGGGGTCGTCGGGATGGGCGAGGAGCTCGACCAGCTCGTCGGAAAGCAGTGCCTTGTCCTCGCCGGTGTTCTCGCTCAAGAGCTGCAGGATGCGTACGGCG
>CABSZR010000135.1 GCA_902482185.1 uncultured Collinsella sp.
TTTACGCTCGACGGCGAGGGCTTTATCCTGGCCTCCACCGTCGCGGGTGCCCTTTCGACCTGCCTGATCGGCATCTTCTCGCGCGAGCACGACGGCGTCTTGCTTGCCGGGTGGCAGTTCTTGGTCGGCGGCCTGGTCCTCACCGCCATCGGCTTTATGATGGGTGGCGTGCTCTCCCCCACGGCGATTGCCCCCGCCATCGCGCTCATCATCTACATGGCGCTTATCTCCGCGGTCGCCTACTCGCTGTGGTCGCGCCTGCTTGCCGTCAACCCCGTCAGCCGCGTCTCGGTCTTTGGGTTTATGAACCCCGTCTTTGGTGTGCTGCTGAGCGCGCTGCTGCTCGGCGAGGGCGCTGGCACGAGCCCCGTTACCGTCATCGTTGCCCTGCTGTTGGTCTGCGGCGGCATCATCATCGTCAACAAACCCAAAAAAGCCTAGCGAGTTCACCTTTTTAGAGAGGATGTTCGCAAACTTTAGCTTAATGGAGCACACTGGTTCTCGTTGATTTCGTACCGAGTCGCGGCGGCAGACGCCCGTCTTGCCACACCGCGCCTGGGCATTATGGCCGGTGGCCCCCACAAACGCAAAAAGGGGCGCACGACCATCGCAACGGTCGTGCGCCCCTTTTTCTAGCGAACCTTGATGCCGGATTTCTTTTTGGCATCCTTGATGCGATAGAGCTCCGCATCGGCAGCGCGCAGAAGCTCTTGCCACGTGTTGATCCCATCGCCGTAGCGCGCGTAGCCGATAGACATTCGAAGCGAGTAGGGTGTCTCGGCGCGCGAGAGCTCGTTATTGATCGCCGAACACAGGCGGATAATGTCGTGCTCCGTCACCCCCTTCTGCAGTACGACGAACTCATCACCGCCATAGCGCGCAATAAAGCCGCCGGACGGCGAACAGACGTCCTTGAGTACTGCGGAAACAACCTGAAGAGCATGGTCGCCCTCCACATGTCCATGCTGATCGTTAATCTGCTTAAAGCCGTCGGCGTCCATCATGAGCAGATACACATCTTCGGCCTGATCCACATTTGAGAAGAGCGACAGCATATAGGTCTCAAAACGGTTGCGATTGTTGAGGCCAGTCAACGGGTCGGTCGAGATGAGCTGCTCCTGGCAGATGATATAGAGCAGCAACATGCTAATCATTATGCCGACACAAAGGCCAGGCACCGAGTATACGATCTGAAAGGTACCGCCCACCAGGGCCGGAATGGCGAAAAATGCCAAGGTTCGATAGATAGCCTTCGTCTGCAGGCTCTCGACCCTGCGAGATTGCACAAACGCATGCAGGGACGTATGTATAACGTAACAGTAGCTGACAATGGGCTGGATCATATAGGCAAAGCCGCGACGATACACGCCCTGCGAATCGATATAGAACAGGGCGTGCGTCCAGTAACTGGTAAAAGCCAGCACGACCACCAGAGCCGTAGGCAACGTTACAAGCACCACCCTATAGCGCGAGGTCACAAGGTGAGAGCCCTGCATCGTCTCGGAATAGATAAACCAAATGAGACACGCGATGGCGAAGAGCGAAAACGAAACCGCGTTGGAAATCCAGTTGGCTGCAATGCCCAACGTGCCGTCCACACCATCCGAAAGCGTCCAGATCATATCGAAGAAAATGTAGGCAGCAGACGTGTATCCCAGCATGCTAAACAAAAGCTGCTGGGTGCTCGAGAACAGGGAGCGACGGCTTCGTACGGCAAGCCCGATAAGAACAATCATGCATAGCAGGAATATCTCAATCTTGAGTGCCTTAACCACTAGACGCCCTCCCTTCAATATCCAAGTGGTCAGAATCGCCCGATTCGTGTCTGGGCAATAAACGCCCCTTTCTCCGCAGGGGTAAGGGGAATAATAGCAGAGCGCCCGAGCATCACTGCAAAACAGTTTCCGTTCGGGCGCTCGGACGGCGCGAACTGCACGCCGGAATCAATTATCGGTAACGGCCGTTACTCGCCGTCGATGTCGGTCGCGACGGCCTCCTCAATAGCCTCGACGCCTTCGACCGACAGATCCTCTTTGCCGTGGCAGAACTTCTTATCGACCCAGCCGGTCAGAATCGGGGCCATGATTGCCGTGATGATGACGGCGGTGGCGATCTGCGCATACGCGGTGGGCGCAAGCTCGGCATAGCGCGGAGCGACCTCGGCGAGGGCGACCGGCGTGGTCATGGCCGTGCCGGCAATGGTGGAGCATGCCACAGCCGCCTTACCGTTGCCGCCACACAAGCGCTCGAAGGCAAAGGTAATGGGACCGACGATAAAGAGCGTGATGAGGCCCAGCAGGATGCCCGAAATACCGCCGGCGATAAAGCTCGAAAGGCTCATGGACGCACCGAGCTGAAAGCCGATAACGGCGATCGCGGGATTGGCGCCGGGGACCAGCAGGTTCTTGATAAACGGGAACAAGTTGCCCAGGACCATGCCGATAACGAGCGGCAGGATGGATCCGATGATGGTGCCGACGGGGATATTGGCGAGACCCGAGACACCGAGGATGATCATCGTGACGGCGGGGCCGGCCGTAAAGAACAGGATACCGACGGCGCCCTGCTCGGACTCATCGCCGAACTCGCCCATGATGCCCGTATAGAGCGCCATGTTGCAAAACGTGATGCCGCCGATGATAGACACGGAGCTCAGGCCCAGGAAGTTGTCGTTAAAGAAATATGCCATACCCAAGCCAAGGGCCGCCGCGACAACAAGCTTGGGGATCAGTACGACGATGCCGGTCTTGATAGCGCCCGGCGTGGACTTAAAGCTGATGCCGGCACCCACGAAGAGCAGGATCGCAGCGACGATGGTGTTGGAACCGCCGCGGCAGGCGGCGGTAAAGAAGCCACCGATCTCAAAGACCTGCGGGCAGAAGGTATTGAGCAGAAGGCCGACGATCATCGGGTAGATCATGATGTCGCCCGGGATACGCGGGACCTTGAATTTCTTTTGCTCGTTGGCGGTCGCTTCCTGTGCCATGAAACCCCCATTTCCGCTGACGCAGAACAAAAGCCCACGTCACGCTTTGCTACAGTAAAGTTTGACCATGGTACCAGAAGAAGCAGACCGCCTCGGTGAGAAATTGGATTCGTTAGCCGGGATGATAACGCGTCCCGCTCTTATACGAGGCTCAAAACGATATAGAGCACGATGCCCGAGACGCAGCACCACAGCATCGATTTTGTCTTGACCGCCACGACCACGACGCCGACGGCCGCAATCCAGGGAACCAAGGCAGGCCAGAGTCCCGCGTCGAACGCGCCGGGGCTCACCAAGTCGTTGGCGACCAGCGCGGCAAAGGCAGCGGGCGGGATATAGCCCAGGGCCTCGGTAATGCGGGGCGACAGGGTCCGCCCGCGCAAGGCGAACGCCGGCGCGATGCGAAAGAACGCGATAGCAGCCCACGACGACAGCCACAGAACCAAGAACTCGTTAACGGGCATCGCGGGCACCTCTTCCGTCAAATACTGCATCGCACGCCAACGCAATGGCAATGCCGGCCACGACGCTTGCCGGCACGGCAATATTCACGAGGCCCAAGAACTTGCATACGGCGACGGACACCGCGCCCGAAACCGCCGCGACAACGTTGCCGCGCGACAGCCGCTGCGAAAAGAGCAGGCAGATAAAGAGCGAGGTGCAGACAAAGGCTGCAATGGCGGTGGGAACATCGACAACGGCGCCGACGATGGCGCCCATCGTACACGAAACGCCCCATGTTGCGATGAGGATCACGTTGAGCACAAAGGACTCGCGCGGGCCCCAATCCTCCCCCTCAACCAGCCTGGCAAGCGAGATGCCATATGCCTCCTCGGTGAGCGTCGCGGCAACAGCCAACGTCTGACGCTTCGAGGCGTCCCTCAGATGCGGCGCGATCGATGCAGAGTAAAGAGCAAAGCGCGAGGAGATTGCGGCTACACTTGCGACAATCGATGCCGCAGGCACACCTGCCAGCCACAGGTTGCAGACCATAAACTGGCCGCTACCCGTCACAAACGTGCTGCTCAGAGCAAAAACCATCCAGGGTTCCATTCCCGTCTGCGCCATAATCATTCCGCACGGCGCGCCTATTGCAACATAGGTAAGCATCACTGGCCAGACGGTTCTAACGATTTTGAGCACCATACGCTTCTCATCCTGACAAGGTCTCCGAGCCGCATGTAGCGACACGGCAGAATCATCATCCGACAGCAACCGAGTTCACCTACAATTGCCACCGGATCGAAAGACACAACTTTTTAGGAAGTCATTATGACAGCTATCGATCGAGACCGGGCGCGCGCGGCCTTCAAAAGCTACACCGATGCCTACGACGCCACCAACCCACGCATCGCACTCAAAATCGAGCATACATACCACGTGGCCGAGGCATGCGATGCCGTAGCGCGCGAGCAGGGCTGGTCGTCAGAAGATATTGACCTGGCATGGCTTTGCGGCCTGCTACACGATATGGGCCGCTTCGAGCAGCTACGACGCTGGGACACCTTTAAGGACGCCGAGAGCATGAGCCATGCGGCGCTGGGCATCGAGGTCCTCTTTGGCGAGAATCCCGCCGATGCACCCGCCGTAACGAGCATCCGCGACTTTATCGATGACCCGGCAGAAGATGAGCTCATCCGAGCGAGCATTGCCTATCACAGCGATTTCCGTCTACCCGCGCAGCTCGACGTGCGCACGCGAAGCTTCTGCGATATCGTGCGCGATGGTGACAAGATCGACATTATGCGCACCATCGCCGACAGCACCGTCGACACCATCCTCAAGGTGGA